>CAIOKW010000233.1 GCA_903858975.1 Oligoflexia bacterium
ATAAGTTCCACCAATCCCACCCATGATCACGGATCTTGGCTTATTGAAGTTCTCTTCATTTCCAAAGAGGCTCCATGCATGCTGAAAAAGCATCGTCAGATTAAAGGAACTATAAATATTGGTTTGATCCGTTGCTGCCGAAGCAAGACCGATCAAGCTGTTAATATCTTTGTAATAATTGAGTTCAAACCCAACTTCCTTTTGGCGATTATCATATCGCTCCATCATGCGAACTCCGAAACCCAGGCAGGTTGAGTAGCCACTAGAGGCTTTCGGAGCCATCACGGTGTATAGAACTGGGCGAACCTGGATGGTGGACTGGTATTCCATCTTCGTCTTCGCTTCTTCCAGTTCCTGGTAATCGACGCCTCTTCTTTGAGCCGATGCGCGAGTGGTCTCAGAATTATAGTTTCGAGACCAAAGCGTGGTTCCTGACTCCACATCCGAGATCTGCAGGGAGAGCATCATTCCACTCGGTTGATACGCAAAAGCCACATCCATGAAGTTTGAAACCCCATTCATTTTAGCAATCCTTTGAAGCTCTGCTGAGTTGGTTTCAGCGGAACTGATCACCATGGTCTCCCCGTTTAATTTTGCTGACTTCGAACGACACGCTAAACAGTGCACAACTCTTGCCTTCGTGGTCTTTAAAATGCGCTCGGTAATCAGCAACTCGAGGTGCGGCTTAAAAGAAGGAGGAATATTCTCACTCGTCACAACGTTTCTAATGCTCAAATCTTTCATCCCAATGGCCTGACCGCTTTTCAGATCAAACTCAAAGTCAGACAGAACTTCGTCTAAAACTTGGTAGAAATTTCGTGATCCAGACGGTGGCTCGGGAGCTGAATCGGCTTTCGATGAGCTTTGAATTCCTAGATTAAGACAAAGAAATCCAAGGAAATGGATTCCAATTTTCTTCCAATAACTTCGACTATTTTTCTGACCAAGAGAGCTCATCACAGTGTCTCTTCGGACCGGGGGGAGTTTTCCTTGAAATTAAAGTTTTTCAAGAATTTGACGATAAGATTTTGACGAGGAATATCCATGTTGAACCTTAAAACCATTTTCAGTGCCGCCGCTTTTTTGACTCTGAGCGCTTGTGCCACTACGCATGTTGCGGAGGAAGTCGCTCCCCTTCCCGTGATTCCTGACTATGTGAAGGTTCCTCATCCGAGTGGTTTTGATTTGGCGGATCTCAGAGCGATTTTTCTCCACCCCCTTGCCCCGAAAGCGGCCTTGGGCGAGTTCGCGGATACCTGTGATGAAGAATTTGTGAAGCTCTCTACGCTGACTCCCTTAAAAGAGGAACGCAAAGCAGGCGCGGTCGAGCTGGTGATCCATGATCCTGAACGGATGCACTGGTGCTTTTATTCCAAGATATCAAGATTGCAGGATGTACTCCAGAGCGATGCCACTTGGACGTCTCGTCAGAAGAAGGTCCTGGAGATCTTTGACTTCCTGACTCCGGTCGCAAATGCGTTTATGGATCAATACCATGACTCCCGCTACCTCAGATGGGCGAGCAATTACTACGCGAGAATATCAGAATGGGTCTTTTTTAGAAAAGTGGGACCCACCCCAGAAAACACCCTTCTCCTAACGAGTGGCACTCGCCTTGAGCTTGAGCCTTGGGTGGAAGTACGAGAGAACGGTGGACATGAGATTTCCATTTTCGCGAAGTATGGAATCTCGATGATTCCAAGTGTAGCCGGGGCGAAGAATCCGCTGGAAGAGGCAACCCGCGTTCCCGCATCAGCCCCAACCAGCGTTGAACCTCAAAAAGAATTGGATCAATAGGTCTACTTCACTACGAAGTTCAGAATCTTGTTCTGAACGTAAATGACTTTCGCAATCTGTTTTCCTTCTAAGAACTTAGCGACACTCTCCAGTGCTTTTGCTTGCTCTTCAAGAATCGCTTGCGAAGTTCCAGGCTGTACCTCGAGTGTGCCTCGAAGTTTGCCGAGCACTTGCACCGCAACGGTGACCACATCTGACTTTACGAGATCCGGATTGAAACTTGGCCAAGGCGTGTAAGAGAGCGAGTCTTTCTCACCTAATGCAGCCCAAAACTCTTCTGACAAATGGGGGGCAAAGGGAGCAAGAAGTTGAGTGAAGATCTTCATGGCCGCTTTTGGTGTTTGTTCTTGTGCCGTGAAGTGATTCACAAACACCATCATCTGAGAGATCGCCGTATTGAAGCGCATGCCTTCAATGTCTTCGGTCACTTTTTTAATGGTGACATGAAGAATCTTCTCATCCTCTGGAGTGAGAGCACGATCCACCACCTTTAATTCGTCAGCCTTCCCATCCCGTCCCTCGTTAAAGAAGATCCGGTAAGACCGATTGAGAAAGCGGTAGGTTCCCTCGATCGCAGTCGTCGACCACGGCTTATCTTTTTCAAGTGGTCCCATGAACATTTCATAGATTCGAAGCGTATCGGTTCCATATTCTTTTACGACATCGTCCGGATTAATTACATTTCCGCGGGACTTTGACATTTTCTCGCCATCTTCACCGAGAATCATTCCTTGGTGGACGAGCTTCTGAAAAGGCTCATCGTGAGACGTAATGCCGCAGTCATAAAGCACCTTCATCCAGAAGCGCGAATAAAGTAAGTGTCCGACCGCATGCTCATCTCCACCGAGATAAAGGTCAACCGGCATCCAATACTTTTCGGCCTCTGAACTAAATGCCTGTTTGTCATTCATCGGATCGCAATAGCGAAGGAAGTACCAAGATGAACCTGCGGATCCCGGCATGGTGTCGGTCTCACGAAGATAAAGTTCGCCTGTTTTCTCATCCCTCACTTCGCGCCACTGAGTGATCCCCGCAAGCGGACTCTCACCCGTTCCAGTGGGCTCATAGCTTTTTACATCGGGAAGAACTATCGGTAACTCATGATCTTTGAGCGGAACAATCACCCCGTTTTGATCTTTAAGAATGGGGAAGGGCTCTCCCCAATATCGTTGACGCGAGAATAACCAATCGCGAAGTTTATACTTGATCGTCTTTGAGCCGATTTTTTCTTTTTCAGCCCACTCAATCACCTTTAATGTAGCCTGATCCGTTTTCAGTCCATTGATAAAACCTGAATTGACTGCAACTCCGTCCCCCGAAAAGCATTCTCCTTCTTTTCCGCCTGAGACCACAGTTTGAATGGCTAAATTAAATTTCTTCGCAAATTCAAAATCACGCTCATCATGAGCAGGAACGGCCATCACTGCACCCGTTCCATAAGTCATGAGGACATAGTCTGAAATCCAAATCTGAACTTTTTCGCCGTTCGCAGGATTGATCGCAAATGCCCCTGTGAAACAGCCTGATTTTTCCTTCGAAGCATCCTGGCGCGCGACTTCTGATTTCTGAGAGGCCTCTTCTTGATATTTCTTTACGGATGCTTTTTGCGCTTCCGTCGTGATCTTGCCGACGAGCGGATGCTCCGGAGCTAAGGCCATATAAGAAACACCCCAAAGAGTGTCCGGTCGGGTCGTAAAGATTTCAAACTCGTCTTGAGTGCCGTCCACCTTAAACTTCATTTGAAGACCGACACTTTTACCAATCCAGTTTCGTTGAAGCTCTTTCGTTCCTTCTGGCCAATCAAGTTTATCCAGACCCTCGAGTAGCTTTTCGGCGTAGTCAGTGATCTTCAGCATCCACTGCTTCATCGGCATACGGTAAACCGGATGTCCACCGCGCTCAGATTTTCCATCCACTACTTCTTCATTCGCGAGAACGGTTTTTAATTCTGGGCACCAATTCACCGGCACTTCTTTTTGATACGCGAGTCCCTTTTCGTAAAGCTTTAAAAAGATCCACTGAGTCCAGTGGTAGTACTTGGGATCACAGGTCGCAATTTCTCGGCTCCAATCATAACTAAAGCCCAGCATTTTTAATTGGCGTCTAAAATTTTCAATCGCTTGGTTGGTCGTGATGGCCGGATGAACACCGGTCTTAATTGCAAATTGCTCAGCCGGGAGACCAAACGCATCCCATCCCATCGGATGAAGGACATTGAATCCCTTCGCGCGCTTATATCGCGCCATAATATCAGTGGCCGTGTAGCCCTCCGGGTGCCCTACATGCAGACCCGTGCTCGAGGGATAGGGAAACATATCGAGTACATAGTACTTCGGCTTTGAGGATTTTTGCTCGGTTCTAAAAGTTTGGTTATTATCCCAAAAAGCTTGCCACTTGGGTTCGATCGCGTTCGGTTGATATGCCATGATGGAAGGTTAGCAAAGGTGCGCTAAACATCCAAGATCATAGGCACGACTGTAGGCTTTTTTCCGATATTTCGATCAAAAAACCGACGCAGGTCAATCCGGATATTTTCCGCAAGCGCTGGGTCAATGACCCCGTGCTTGAGCTCCTTCGTATACCGGGAGATCAAACCCTCGACCACCTTCACGGCCTCTTCAATCATGTAGCCCTCAAGGGATTCGTTGATCAAACCCTTCGCCAAAACTTCGGGCTTCGTCAAAATCTTTCCGGAATCCTTTTCGCGAGCAATCAAACAAAAGACCACGCCCATCTCTGCCAAGCGGCGTCGATCGCGTAAAATATCTTTGGTGACTTCAACCCCTTCGCGCCCATCCACGAGCACACGAAGCTCTTCAATTTCTTCTACGATTTGATAGTGATCCGGATGAAGCTCGAGCACCTCACCATTTTGAATCACACAAACATTCTGTTCCGCCACTCCAGTCTCAGCTGCGAGTCTTGCATGAAGGATGAGGTGTCTAAACTCACCGTGAATCGGAATGAAGAATTTAGGTTTTACAATTTCAATTAATTTTTTAAGTTCAGGACGAGTCGCGTGTCCGCTCGTATGAACATCCTCAATCGCATCATAGAGAACGTCCGCACCGCGGCGAAAAAGTTCGTTCGTGAGCTTGCTGATCGGGACCTCATTCCCTGGGATCTGACTTGAACTCAAAATCACCAGATCATCCGGGCCAATACTAACATGCGCGTGTTCCGCATGAGCAATTCGATTTAATGCTGAGCGCGGCTCTCCCTGGCATCCTGTCGAAAGCACAATAACCTGATTTCTATCGTAACGATCAACCTCTTTGATGTCGATCACGTTTGAAGTATCAAGCGTAATCGCTCCACGCTCTTGGGCAAGTCTTACGTTTTGCTCCATGCTCCGCCCGGTCAACGCAATCTTCTTACCCATTTTATTCGCGAGCTTGAAAATGTTCGCCATGCGGCCCACATTGGAAGAGAAGAGGGATACGAGAATCATTCCGCGAGCGGTCTGAAAGAGTTCTTCCAGTCGTTCGCTGATTGCCGTATCTTGGAGCCCGTGATTTTCGCGCTCCACATTCGTCGAATCTGATAGCAGCAACAGCACTCCTTCATCGCCCGCCTTTTTAAACATGTCCCACTCAAACACATCGCCAAAATAAGGTGAGGCATCGAGCTTAAAATCGCCGGTATGAATAATTTTACCAATCGGGGTATCAATGAAGAGTGAAAAAGAATCAATGATCGAATGATTCACAGAAACCGTAGTAACTTTTAAATCACCTAACTCCACCGTTCCACCCGAATGCAGCACTCGAAGGGGAACGACCTCTTCAAGACCCGTCTCCTTCAGGCGCTCACGCACCATGAGGCTTGTAAACTGGGAGGCATAGATCGGCGCACGAATTCCGGCTTTCAGCGCAAACGAGAGCGCACCAATATGGTCTTCATGCCCATGGGTCGCAAAAATCGCTCTGATTTTATCTTTTTTCCGGAGGAGGTGCGTGAAGTTTGGAATCGCAAACTCAACTCCAAAATGATCGAGCTCAGAAAACATCAAGCCGCAGTCAATCAAGATGGCTGAGCTATCGGTCTCAATCAACATACAGTTCATGCCAATTTCGCCAAGCCCACCGTAAGGAGTAATCGTAACTTTTGATGCCATCATTTCAGCTCAAGCAACTTTTGTTTAATCATCGCTGCCAACATGTAAGCTGCTGTGTCGGTTTCCTCACCCACAATAATATCTGCATATTGACGTGTGGGTTCCAAGTAAAGTTGGTGCATCGGGCGAACGGTATCGTAATACTGCCGAATGATATCATCCAGCGTTCGATCACGATCCTTGAGATCCCGAAATAATCTGCGAATGAATCGAATGTCCGACTCCACATGGAGATAAAATTTAAGATCAAACAGATTCCGGATCTTCTCATCCCAAAGCGCAAAAATCCCCTCTACAATGAGAACCTTGCATGGGCCTACCGCTTGAGTTTTCGAAGTTCTTCGTGAACTCGAGTAATCATAAACAGGGCTATCAACACGTTTTCCCTCTTTGAGTAATTCCAAATGAGTGCGAAGGAGTTCCCAATCAAAGGCATCAGGGTGATCGAAGTTCGGTTCGTCGTTGATTTTTAATTGCGGCGGAGGCTTCGGAAGATAGTAAGAATCCTGATGCAGGACTCCCACTTTAGGATCGTTCACTTGACTCAAAACTTTTTGCGTAAAGGTCGTTTTTCCAGAACCAGAGCCTCCGGCGATCCCAATGATGTACATACCCATAGATGTTAGCTCTAAGGATACTCAAGCTTTCGAAACTCCTCAAGGGTAATCCCCGAGAGTCGAATGGGATAATGGGAGGGTATGGGTGTTGCGTTTTTCCAGATGGGCTCTCGAAAATGGGGATTTAAGACGCGGGTCAGCTCTTCATTCAGGTGGTAGTGAGCGAGGACCTTCTGAATCGGAAGTCGCTTCGGGAAACTGACCGTAATGAAGGGGGGCAGTTCTACGGTTTCTGCCTTTTTAAAGAAAGAGGCCTGCTCCGCATTTACATCGCACATCGCTAAGAACTCAAAAAGGTAGTTCCGAGATGCAAACTTATAGGAAGGATCCTTGAAGATGCGAATCATTTGAATCGGATCTTTGGTTTTTAGGCTCCGAAGGGCACGCTGAACCATGCCAGGACCATGGTGGTAGGCCATCACCGCAAGTGACCAGTTCTTTAAGAGATCATGATTCCGCCTTAAGAACCTTGCAGCTGCTCGGGTTGCCTTCAGTGGGTCATAACGCTCATCAATGGCAGCACTGACCCGAAGATCCCGCGAAGCCGTTTTTGGCATAAATTGCCAGATCCCGCTCGCTCCCACACTCGATCGAGCCTCATGATTAAATGCGCTCTCCACAAAAGGTAAAAGGGCAAGCTCTTTCGGAACCCCCTCTTCTTCAAACATCTCCTGCATGCGCTTAATGTAGTGCCTTGAAATGATGAAGGCGCTTTCGAGATGATCTTTTTGTCCTGTTTGTACCCGGATCCGAGAACTCTCCGCCGCAAACGCATAGGCGCGCTTGTCTTCAATCGCATCCATTACCTCAAACACGGGACGCTCATCTGCGCTCAGATTCTCTCCCGTAATTTTTGGAGTCGCCTTATTCGCAATTGAGTTTAGAAGTGATTGAATGCGCTTTTTCTCTGCGGCCGCTTTAGACTCACCTTTAACACTAGAATAAATTCGTGAGAGGTTCATCGAATCATGAATCAGATATTCATCAGACGCGTATTCGGTGTAGACTTTCTTCCAGAACAAAACCTGTCTTTCAGACCAAGGATCAAGCGTCACTCCCAACTTTTGAAAACGGGATTCTTGGGCTAGACTATTCGAAGCCCATTGAAGGAGGATCAAAGCATTGAAGCAAAGAGCAAAAAATAAGCTTTTCATCCTTACGGGTCTTCTCATCATGTTCGGACTTATCCTCTTCTTTCAGGATAGGCCAAAAATTGAAATCCGAATACTGATCGATCGCCCTCCCAACACTCTGAGTGCAAGTCAAAATCCTGACGGCATGGCCCGAAAGATCCTTCCGCTTTTAATCGAGGGACATTACCAATTGTCTCAGTCCTCCACTCTCGAGGACTTTTATCTGATTCCAGGACGAAGCGATGAGCCCAAACTCCATTTCATGGTTGCGCGAGATGATTTGGCTCGAGGAATTTTATTTGAAGAAGGAAAAGTCGACGTCCTTTTCGATACCCTTTCACTATCAAAAACCAACTGGTTCAAAGAGCAAGATCGCTCTGTCTTAGAGTCCGAAGGCTTTCATCTTTCCTATCTCGGCTTCAACCTGAAGGATCCAATTCTAGGAAATTCGGCAGTTCGCGAAGCGATTTCACTCGCGCTCCCCATTGATGCTTGGGTGAAATACAAATATTTTGGCTGGGTCAGCCGAAGCCCTGATGCCCCCCCCCTCCCCGATCTTGCCCGTGCTCGAAGGCTGCTTGATTCGGCAGGATATCCAGCTCCAAGCCAAGGACCCCGCTTTCATTTGAGCTACCTCACCACCCCCGTGAGAGAGGGTAATGAACTCGCACTCCTTACCCGTGAAGCTCTGAAACAAATCGACATTGCTGTCGATGTGATTCCTCTTGAGACCTCTTTGTTTTTTTCGCGTCTCAAAAAAGGAGACTTTGAACTCTTTGGCGCAAGGATTATGCGGACTTCCAATGAGGAATCGATTGCTGAATACCTGAAAAGTTCAGGTCTCAAGAATTACTTTTCCTATTTGAATGGCGCGCTCGATAACGAACTTCAAAAAAACCCAGAACTTCCTTGGAATCAGGCGAAAAAATATGTTTTGCAAGACCGCCCCTTCATTCCTCTGTTTGTCTGGAAGCATGGCCTCCTCCTTTCCTCTCGTGTCAAATTCAGAGGAAGTGGCGCCTTTCAATCCGATGATTCCTTTCGCTTTTTAACAGAACTTCAATTAAAATAATTCCTATGCGTCGTGCCCTCTGCGGAAGCCTCCCCCAAAAAATAAATTCTCTCGTTGAGATTCCTGAATCAGAAGCTAAGCACCTGATCTCTGTCCTCCGACTTGGACCGGGAGATGAGATCGAACTATTGGATGGTGAGGGGTTCCGAGTCAGAGCAGCTCTTGTGATTCGCGACAAAAAGATTTTCGGAGAAACCCAAGAGTCACCCACCACTGAAGAAGCAAAGGTTTCTCTACCGATCCACCTGGTCATGAGCATTATTAAAGGTGAAGCCATGGAATGGGTGGTGGAGAAGGCCGTTGAGATGGGCGTGCGGAGCCTGACCCCCGTTGAAACTGAGTTTAGCGTCGTTAAGATCCACAAGCGTGGCGCCGAAAGCTTTCAGGAACGCTGGCAACGCATTGCAGACCAAGCCTTAAAACAATGCGGAAGGCTCGACCGAATGATCGTGGAAATGCCCACATCCTTTGAACAGTCTCTCCTCAATGAAAAACGTTTAATTTGGCTCGATGAAACACTCGCAAGCACTTCACCGAAGGACGCTCACTTGGCTGCATTTTCACAAAAACTGCCTATAAATGAGCCTATTTCGATTCTCGTGGGTCCCGAGGGGGGATTGAGTCCGAGTGAGAGAAGTCGCCTTTTACAATTGACGGGCAGCGAAAAGAAAGAGATAAACAGGGTGCATTTGGGATCTCTAATTTTGCGCGCAGAAACCGCAGCGCTCATGGGAATTTCAATCTTGGTTGGGAATCACTATGGAAAAACAAAAAATTAGTTTCAAGCCGCTTCACGAAGGAATGGGATTTCATCCCTTTTCAGACGGGCTTCCCTACGCTCCTGAGAGCAAAGCGAAACATCAAAGCGGTACTGGCGCAAATGCGGCTGGGCGTCCTCAATTCATTTCACAAACCATTAACTCAAGCGGCAGGACCCCAATCAAAACCGCGCGACAACTTCAAACCGTCGCACCCCAAGTCGCTCCGACCCCCATTGCTAAAGCAAAGACTCCTGAATTAAAACCCGCTGTCACCTCATCACTCATTCGCAAGCGCGCGTTCGCCTATTTGCTCGACAGCATTCTTCATGCGGGATTCTGGATTGCAACGAACTTAGCGGCTTTGGTGATTTTCAAGTTTCAGTTTGATGCCGAGATTGTTCGCGAGAGCCTGGGGCAATTCATTGCCTTCTTAGTGATTTCTCAATGGATCTTTATCGCTCTTCAAGAAGTTTTATTTGAGACGACACTTGGAAAAACTTTTTTCAATCTCGAGTTTAAGAGAAATCACAAATCCCTCTTCCTACGCTCTTTTGTTTTCATGCTGGGCGCCCTGTTCTTAGGTCTGGGCCTTGTGTTCCGCCCACAAGATAAACTCGGTGAAATTCAAATGCGAACCCAAGAAACACTATGATGATTCGAGAAAAGATTCTTTCTCCGAAAAAACTACTCCTCCAAATCAGAAAACTAAAGCGCAAGAAAATCGTTTTCACAAACGGATGCTTTGATATTCTTCATGCGGGACATGTGACCTATCTTGAGCGTGCGCGAAAACTTGGGGATGTTTTAATTATTGCTCTGAACACGGACGCATCCACCGAAAGACTGAAGGGCCCCACCCGCCCAATTAATCGATTAGAAGATCGTTCAAAAGTCATTGCAGCATTGGAATCCGTCACCTATGTTACTTGGTTTGATGAAGACACCCCGCTTGCGCTGATTCAAAAAATCCTTCCGGATTTTCTCGTCAAAGGGGGCGATTACGAGCCAAAGAGCATTGTCGGCTATCAGGATGTCGTCAGCAATGGTGGAAAAGTAAAAGTACTTCCCTTCCTAGAAGGTCGAAGCACTACAAAAATCATCGAACGATCACAACGTAAATAAAAAAGCCCCGGAATGATTTTCATCCCGAGGCTTTCTTCTTTAATTTTTTGAGTGACTATTTCTTCGGTGCGTTTTTATCAAACCACGCCACAGACATCAGCGATAATCCGAAAACCATCCATGCGAAGAACATCGGGCCACGTGGGATTTCCGCCTCATAATAATGAGGGAATGCTGGGCAGAACAAGCAAGTGATGAAAATCCATCCGTAAGCTCCCCAAGTCAGGCCAATCCCAAAACGATTCCCAAGGTGATTCGTTCCAGTGAAATGGGCGTAGGCCATTCCCAAAAAGGAAGTGAGAATAAAGAAAATGCTGAGTCCAACGAGGATCCCCGCGCTGGTTCCGTACGCCATCGCTTCGTTTCCAAGCACCGGAAGTGCTGCAATACGAAACCCGGTAGTGATATCCATGCCTTTAGCAGCACTGAAAATCATCCCAAAAATTTGCATCATGATTCCGGCGAAAATGCCGGCCATGATTCCCGCGCGAAGGCGAGCGGCTCTGAAATTGGTCCAAAGAGCGACTACATTAAACTCTCCGGGAATGGTGTCTGGATTGAAATTACGATCTTTTAAACTGTTCATAGGTGAATCCTAATTTAACAAGGATCCACCTATGATGCCATTCTGAAATCTGAATTATTTGCTAGAAGCAGGAGTGCGCGCCGCATCCTGAACCGGAACAGTTACCGCATTGACGGGCATTTTACCCATCGGAGCAGCAGGAGCCGCGGTCGCTACCGATTTTTCGACGGGAGCATTCTTAAAAGGGAGGTTCTGGGCTGATCCGCCCACTGCCGGAGCTTCTTCTTTAGGCTCGTTCGTGAGGCGTGCTTCAGGCACATAATAAAGACTGAAGCCCGCATAGATCTTGTTCGGATCTTTGATCAACTGACGGTTGTTTTCCCAAAGCTTTTTCCACTTCGCTTTTGTTCCATAAACGTCATTTGAAATTAAACCTAAGGTATCCCCATGTTTAATCAGATAGCGCTCGCCATTTCGCTCGATACTCACCATTCCCGCACCATTTAAGGTGAGGTTAGTTCCAGGAGGAACATGGTTTGGATCTTGAATTTTGCTACGATTTGCCTCGTAAATCTCTTTCCAACGATAGAGATCTCCATAATTTTCAAATGCGATTTTCATGAGCGTATCGCCTTG
>CAIOKW010000234.1 GCA_903858975.1 Oligoflexia bacterium
AGACCTCGCGATACTTTAAGTAGAAACAACAAATGATTCATTTCATTTATGAAATCAATATTTCTTTAGTGTAAAAAAATCACATCCTAAGACATAAAGCTCAGCATCATGACCATCCTATTTCATTTCCATCAAACTCAAATACAATTATATTTTTATTATTTTTAGTGAGCATTGCACTTTGGAAAATGGGGCGAGATCTAAAACTGCTTGCTCAAATTACAAAGGATTCATTTGTCGTCAAAAAAATTGGTCGTATAGAAATCTTGGCTCACGATAAAATCACCATTCCTCTCACCTTCTGGACCCCGAATCACGCTACCATTGTCATTCCGACCACAATGCTTGCTGATTCAAACATTTTTCGGATGTCCGTACTCCATGAACTTCAACACCAACGCCAACGTGACCCGGTGTGGATGTTCATCTTAGAAATATTTAAAGTGTTCGGTTTTCTCAATCCAATTGCAAAAATTTGGATCCGTAGAATCACCGACCTACAAGAATTTGCTTGTGATGAGACACTGGTCGACCGAAGTAAAGTCAATTCAAGGCAATATGCCCGCTGCTTACTACAAGTAGCGGAATCCACGCTCCAGCCAGAATTTGCACCCGCTTGCGCAACCGGGCTCTTATTCCGAATGGAGCGTTACCAACTCAAAAGGAGAATTAAGATGTTACTTTCAATCAATAAAAATCAGATGCGTACTCGGTCGAATTTATGGCCAAAATTAATGGTCTTCGCATTATTACTCGGTGGAGCAGCTTACGCCACTAAAGCAATTGCCCAAGCCCAAACCGATCGAACGATTACACTTGAAGATGCAAATGCGATGGCAAAAAATCTGAGCGGAACTGAGGACATTCCGGTTGCAATCAACGATCTCGTAGTAAAAGAACTGAACAACTATTTAGGGGCGCCTGCAAAACGTCAAGCCATGAAAGATGGAATGGCTCGGATGATAAAAGATTATCAGGCCACAGTCGATTCTATGCTCACCCAATATCAATTACCAAAAGCATTAGAGGCAGTTCCACTCATTGAATCCCGCTATCAAAACCTAAAAGAATCGGGATCTATGCATAGTGCTGGAATCTGGCAATTTATTCCGCCCACTGCTCGTCGAATGGGGATTGCAGTTCACGAAGGAAAAGATGAACGCCTGAATGTAGAAAAACTCACTGATGCAGCGGGAAGATTAATCAAAGCCAATGAGCTTTTTTATAATAATCTAGGTCTTTCCATTCTTGCATTCAACTGGGGCGAATCAAAAGTAAACCATATGTTAGGCCAGACTCGTTCACGTGATCCATGGGTTCTTGTTCAAGCAAATGGTAACGACAGCTATCTTCCAAAAATCATTGCAGGAATGCTGATCATTGCTAATCCGAAGGTAGTTGAATAATTTCGATTTTTACCCAGAACCCGAAGGAGTTTTTTTCTCCTTCGGGTTTTTAGGAAAAATAATATGTACGAAAATTTTCCAAACCTACATTACCAGACGATTGATTGGACTTTTTGGGAGCAAAAATACGGACGTCCATTGAGTGAAATCGAGAAAATAGAAATTGAGGTTAACTTACGAGTGCTGATTCAAGTTGTGAAGGAGGTGAATGCAGACACCGCCGAACCAAGCAGTCCTCAATTATTACGCAGACTCAACGCTCACCTTTAGCTTGAGGCCCCCATCATTGAGTTGATCCTGTAGTGCTAATCTCACAAACACTTCCATCGGATGGCCCAATCGTTTTGCAAATTGAGCGGCTCTCTTAGGACTCACGTGGCGACGTCCCTTTTCAATGTCACACAACTTTTGAGAGGTAATTTTAAGTCTTTTAGCAAAGTCAGTTTGCGATAGATCTTCACCCCTACGAAGAGATTCAAGTGCCAAACCCAAAGTCAAAGGTCCGCCCATCAGAGATTCCAAGGCGCTCTCTTCTTTTGCATTTCGCTTCATCATTAATTTATTCTCCGAAGAGTCTTTCGATCGCTTTGTAGTCATGTTTATTGATCTCCTCTACGATTATGCAAATGAGTCCCACTTTGGTAATCCGATAATATGCCCTGTAACCATCACTCAGCCGAATAGAACGAATTCCCTTCAACTTTCCTGACAGCAGTTCGTCGTGATAGCTTGGAATTTTCTGAACCACTTCCAAACCATGTTCAATCACTTGCGCTCGCCATAATGAGTATTTAGCGACGACATGCTTCGGCGCCTTCGCTAAACTTTTCATCGCTCACTTTGTTGTTTGAACGTGTTGAAT
>CAIOKW010000235.1 GCA_903858975.1 Oligoflexia bacterium
CACTCGTTCTTCAGCTGGAATTTCAATACGCTCAATTTTTTCAAGCTTCTTCACCCTCGACTGAACTTGAGCTGCGTGAGAGGCCCGCGCCGCAAATCGTGCAATGAACTCTTCTTCTTTGGCGAGCATGTCTTGCTGTTTTCGAGCAGAAGAAAGGAGTTGTTCTTTCCGGATTTCACGTTCACGGAGGTAAAAGTCGTAATTACCGGCATAAATAGTGATGGTTTTGTTTGCCACTTCTACGATTCGATTCACAATGCGATTCATGAATTCGCGATCGTGGCTCGTCATGACGAGCGCACCTTTATAACTTTGAAGCCATGACTCAAGCCAAATGATCGACTCCATATCCAAGTGATTGGTTGGCTCATCGGCTAATAAAACATCGGGTTTCAACGCGAGAATCTTCGCAAGCTCAATGCGCATCTTCCAACCGCCGGAGAACGACTCTACGGGGCGGTCGAAATCATCAGGCCCAATACCCAGTCCTGTGAGGACTTCTTTTACGCGCGAATCAAGAGTATACCCGTCTCGGGCTTCGTATTCATGCTGATATTCGCCATATTTTTCTACCACGCTCATCATCTCGTCATCCGTGAGCTCGCCTTCCATGCCCTGGAGCTTGCGTTCACACTGTTCGATGAGTCTGGCTAATTCCGAAACGCGGCCCACTCCTGCTTTCACTTCTTCAAGTGCTGAACGGCCTTTCATTTCAGCAACATCTTGAGAAAAATAGCCGATCACCAATTTATCAGAGAACGATACCGATCCACCCTCGGTTCCCTCAGAACCCGTAATGATTCGGAAGATCGTCGACTTCCCGGCACCATTGGGGCCGACCAGTCCAATCTTGTCTCCTGGACGGACTTGGAAGCTTGCATCCCGATAAAGGACTTGTTCGCCATATTGCTTTCTGACATTGGTGAAATGGATCATAAGGCGAAATCATAGCACAAATGCCCCACCAAAGGCTAGGTCAGGCTGCGTAGGGTCATTAAACTCTCATGGAAGTGCGATCGAGGATCTTTTGCTTAGTGGCGAAGAACTTTTCAAGCGCAGCCTCCAGCTCCTCATAGGTATTTGAGGCCATGACTCGGCCATAAAGGTATTCGCCAAATTCGACATAAGGTCTGCTATATACGATCAGGAAGCGCATCCTGCGCATTCCTGCGTCCAGCGGATAGACTTCCTTCATTCTTTTAGCCACGCCCTTTAGAAACTGGCCATAAAGCTCGTGTTGCTCAAAAGCGTTCGGGATCGGTTCAAGCGACCCAGGCGTATGGCGTAAAAGCCAGGGCTTTGCCATCAGCGCGCGCCCCACCATCACTCGATCACAACCCGATTCCTCGGCCATTGCATCAATATCAGAGGCGACCTCCACATCCCCGTTTCCAATGATCGGGATCTTGAGTTCCTTTTTTAACCGCGCAATCAAGGACCAGTCCGCACTCCCTTTTCGTTTCTGTTCTGCACTCCTCGGATGAAGCGTAATCCAGGAAGCCCCGGCCTCTACAAGACCATGAATAAAATTGAGGAGATAATCAAAATCATGGGTTTCTCCTTCCTTGGGAATCCCGCTCGCCCGAAGTTTCACCGAAATCGGAACTTTTGCACGGGAAGCGGTCATCCGCACCACTTGGGCTGCGTAATCCGGGTCTCCCATGAGTGCGACCCCGTAATTATGCTTCAGAGCTTTTTTGACCGGACACCCCATATTGATATCAATCGCAGCAGCCCCCCAGGCTTCGAGTCTGGGTACTGACATCCGAATAAATTCTTCTTCATTAGCTAGGAGCTGAGGACAAAGTCCATTAGCAGCATCATAGAAATAAATTTCTGGGTTTTCATGCTGTTTTTGAGATGGAATTCGTCTTGAATTCAACATCTCCGTTGCCCAAAGGACCTTGGCACCCTCGGGAAGAAATTCTGCGAGAGAACCTCGAACAGCATAATGGGTGAGCCCCACCATCGGGGCAAGCATCACCGGATGCGGTGAAAGCTCGTCGAGTTTATTCAACGTCATCGCCACCACGAGCCCACTCACCTGTAATTTTACAAGTCAGAAAAGCTTTCATGTAGCCATCTAAGTCACCATCCAAAACCGTGTCAGCGCTTGAGGAAGTAAATCCAGTGCGATGATCTTTCACCATTTTATAAGGATGAAGAACATAGGACCTAATCTGAGATCCCCAGGAAATTTCCTTTTTGGAGTTCTCAATTGCATCCATTTTCTTTTTTTCTTCTTCTAGGTGCCGCTCATAGAGCCGCGAGCGAAGCACTTTCATCGCGAGGTCTTTGTTTTTGATCTGTGAGCGTTCCTGCTGACAGGTCACGACAATTCCGGATGGATTGTGGGTGATCCGAACCGCGGAGTCCGTGGTGTTTACACCCTGTCCCCCCTTACCTCCGGAACGATACACATCAATCCTGAGATCAGCCGGATTAATGACCACTTCAAAATCATCTTCCACTTCAGGCGTGACAAACACGCTCGTAAAAGAAGTGTGGCGTCTGGCATTCGAATCAAAAGGTGAAATTCGAACGAGACGGTGCACGCCGGCTTCACTCTTCAGCATCCCATAGGCATTCGGCCCATTCACTGTAAACGCGACGTTCTTCAGTCCTGCTTCCTCACCGGGAAGTACATCAAGGACCTTTGCATCGTACCCATGACTTTTGGCCCACATTTGATACATGCGAAACAACATCTGCGCCCAGTCCTGGGACTCGGTTCCGCCTGAACCTGCGTTAATGGTCACAATTGCATTCTTTGGATCCATAGGATCAGAAAGCATTTTTTGAAGTTCAGCTTTTTCAAATTTTTCAGAGAGCGGCGCAATCATGTCAGACGCTTCTTGTAAGAGCGATTCGTCTTTCTCTTCTTCTGCCATTTGAAACATGGTTTCAGCATCAGAATAAGAACCGTCGAGCTCTTTAAATGAGTTCACTTCATTCTCAAGACGAGATTTTTCCTGGGTGAGCAGCTTCGCTTTTTTATTATCCTGCCAAAACGATTCTTGATTCGAGAGATCTGCGATCTCTTCTATACGGCGCGTTTTTTTAGCGAGGTCAAAGTGAACCTCTGAGGAAATCAAGCTTCGCTTTCATCTCCCCGAGGGTTTTACGAATTTCAAACGCTTCCATATGACTCATAGTCGATGACTGTACCAAAAAATCAGGATTTATCAAGAAACCCGTGATTTGGCTCCCATGGCCGCATCCGCGCGATTAATCAGACTTTTCGAGTGTTTCAGTCCTAGGATTTTTTTCTCCATCTTAGCCATGTCTTTGGCCGCTTTCTCTGATTCTTCGTGATCATAAGAGAGTAAGTGAAGAATTCCATGCACCAAAAGCACATCGACTTCTTTCTTCCAGGTGTGCCCAATTTCTTTAGCCTGCTTGATGGCCACCGGCCCACAGAGGACCAGGTCGCCTAAGATCCCCTGACGCTGAAAAAACTCATCCGTCGGAAAACTCAGAATATCAGTGGGTTTTGGTTTTTTTCGGAATGCGCCGTTCAACTTTGCCATCCGTGCCGCAGTACAAACTGAGATATCGACCTGATAAGTGCTCGTTTCAGGTGGTACTAAGCGCTTTTTTACTTCAGGAATCAGCATCGCCTTTTTCAGCCACTTTTTGAGTGCGCTTACGGCATACTTTTCGATCTCTTTTGTCGTCACGGGTTTTGATGGCATGTAAACTATGATATCAAAGACTCACTATGCCCTACAATGAAGAAGCAGCTCTCCAGTCACTAAAATCTGTTCTCAATACCGTTTATCGACTTCGAGCTCCGGGAGGGTGCCCCTGGGACCAAGAGCAAACCCATCAGTCTTTGCGCCCCTTTCTGTTAGAAGAAACCTACGAGACCTTAGAGGTCCTCGATCAGGTCAACTCCCCTGAATCCCTCAACGATCCTCATTTAAAGAAGGCATTCGTGGAGGAATGGGGAGACTTATTGTTACAAATTCTCTTAAATGCAGAAATCGCGAGCGAAACCCATTCTGATATCAATCTTGCGGCGGTTGCTCAGACTTTAAATGAGAAGCTCATTCGCAGACACCCTCATGTTTTTGGAGAAGTGAAGGTTTCGGATTCAAACGATGTGGTCAAAAACTGGGCTGAGATTAAAAAGGCTGAAAAAGGGCTTACTGATGCTCCGAAGAGCACTTTTGATGGCATCTCAAATGGAATGGCTCCCATCCCTCGTACGATGAAGGTCATCTCGAAGGTTACTAAAGTTGGATTTCAATGGCCTGATCTGAAGGGTCCAACCGAAAAGCTCGAAGAAGAGGTTTCTGAACTGAAAGAGGCGCTCTTAGAGAAGAATCATCAGGACCCAAAGACTCGTGAAAAGATTGAGTCTGAAATCGGAGACGTTCTGTTCTCCATTTGCAATATTGCCCATTTTCTGAAGATGGACCCTGAAGCAGCACTCCGCTCGACCCTGAGAAAATTCGAATCTCGATTTCGCCATGTTGAAACCCGCCTTCAAGAAAAAGGGTCTTCTCCTGAGAAGTCAAATCTCGAGGAAATGGACCACTACTGGGATGAAGCAAAACGATTGGAACGCAATCAGTCATGAAAGTGTTCGGACTCACCGGTGGAATCGGAGTAGGTAAAAGCACCGTTGCGAAACTGTTTCTGAATCTAGGCGTTCCGACCCTCGATGCTGACCAAGTTGCAAGGAAGCTCCGGGAACCCGGGGAAGCCGGACATACTGCGATCTTGACTCGCTTTGGCACCACCGATCGTAAAACACTTCGAAACTTGATTGCAAGTGACCCGATCGCCAAGGCAGACCTTGAAGCCATCCTTCACCCGCTGGTTCGACAAAAAAGCGATGAAAGACTGAAAGAGCTCAAAATTGAATATCCGAACGCGCCCTTTATCCTTTATGAAGCGACCCTATTGATCGAAGCAGGCAGAGCCCAAGACTTTGACGGTGTGATCGTGGTCACAGCCCCCCTTCCGGATCGAATTTCACGAATCATGGGGCGCGACCAGATTGAAAAAGATGCCGCTCTTGCCCTGATCGATGCCCAAAGTCCTGATTCTTTACGCCTCAAACACGCCCAATTTCATATTCAGAACCTCGGTAGCCTCGATGATTTACAAGTACAGGTTCGAAAAGTACTAGATCAAATCAATTCAGCATGATAACCCCTATTTATGGCAACTCGTTTATCTGTAAAAAAGAACAAAATGAAAATCGACCGCGCAACTGCTCACAAGAAGAATCCTTCTAAGCATCCCCACAAAGTGGATCAAGCAAATGCGAAGAAGATGAAATCACGCAAAATCAATCGCGCTCGCTAATCCATCGCGGTTCAGTCTGAGCCAACATGAGAATAGCCATCATTGATCTTGGAACCAATTCCATCCGCTTTGATATCCATGAGGTATCCGCGAATCGAAAAGGCTCTATCCAGCACCGCAGGCTCTATCGTGAAAAAACGATGGTACGCCTAGGGCAAAATCTATTCCTTGAAGGCAAATTAAGCGATGAAAGCAAACGAAGAACCCTCGAAGCGGTTCAATCGTTCAAACAAACCATGGATGCACTCTCCGTGGATCAATCCCTCGCGATTGGCACTGCAGCCATCCGGGACGCATCCGACGGTGAAACATTCCTAGAAGAACTCAAAGCTAAAGGCGCAGTAGAATTCAAAATGATTACGGGAGCGGAAGAAGCCTCCCTCATTGCAAAAGGAATTCTCAACAACGAACCGACTCTCCCGAAAGGCCTTTTTGCCTTGGTAGACATCGGGGGTGGAAGTACTGAAGTCAGCATTTGCAAAGGGAAACAAGTCCTCCACTCTTTCAGCTTCAATCTCGGGGTAGCAAAACTTCAGCAAGTTTTCTTAAAAACCCAACCTCCCAAAAAAGCGCCGAAACAAGCGCAGGAACCCGTTACTGAACTTCGAAATTTCATTAAGAGCGTGGTGCTACCGAAAATCTTGATTGATCGCTGGCCGAAAGTAGACACGATCATTGGATCTTCAGGCAGTATTATCGCGCTCGCAAAACTCGTAAACAAAAATAAAGACCACGGACACCTCCCTTTTTTGAAAAAGGATCTCAACCGAGTCGTCGAGCAGATTAAAACGAAAACTACGGCTGAACTATTAGCGATGAACGGCATGGAACCGAAGCGAGTCGACCTCATTCTTGCTGGAGGCATTTTACTCGATGAAATAGCTCATTTACTTCACGCCAAAAAAGTAAAAACCACCGAATTTTCACTGCGCGATGGAATTCTTGAAGATGCGCTCGCTCGCATTGCTCCTGCCAAAACCCGGGCAACTCAGTTTTCTTTAAAAGAAGTCGAACAGCGAATTGAAGCCTGGGGAGTTGACACCCATCATGCGGCCCAAGTGAGAGCTCACGCGGAATTCTTTTTTGATGCCCTCAAATCCGTTCATGGATTGAAGGCTGAATGGCGCCCCTACTTGAGCGCCGCAAGCTTACTCCATGATGTGGGTGAAATCATTAGCCACGCTCATCATGCTGAACACTCCGAATACATGGTCAAAAACGCCAATTTTGTTGGAATGAATGGCTGGGAAGCGAACCTCATTGCTGCCCTTTGCCGATTCCATAAAGAAGAAAAAATCTTAGAAAAAAAGAATGAGAAAAAAGTTCCCTTTGAAAAAAAGGATGAACTTCGTATTCCTTTTTTAAAGCTACTCTCGCTTTTACAAATGGCCGACGCTTGCGACCGGACCCACAAAACTGCGATGAAGATGAAGAAAGTAAAAACCTCTCGCACACGAGTCGACATTCAGTATTCCAGTAAAACTCCCTGTGATTTAGAACTTTTGCGCTTTGACCAAAAGAAGACGCTCTTCGAACAGCTCTTTCATCGTGAAGTCACGCTTAGCAAATAACCGCTGGCGCTTTTCGCCACCTTTTTTTCACCACCTGACCGTTTCCTGTCGGCGGGTAATCTTTTCCGATCGGCAAAGAATTGCTTCACCCTTGATATAATTAAACAAATTCAATTTATAGCACTCAAGCCACCCTCTGCGTTTACCGAAAAGAGTTTGCGTAAGCGCATAAATATTTTACACTAAAATGGTTTAATATCATGCGCGTGTCCTCGAAGACACGATGCTAAGTCAGGAAATCGAAGGTAAAATGTTAGGTATGACGGTAGGAACCCACTCTGGGGAAAAAGTTTTAAAAACCGCGGGAAAGATCAAGAATTGGCTACAGTCACGTATCCATTCAGGGTCTGTTATTTTATTCGCTGCACTTTTAATGCAAGCCTGTACTCCTCAGATCATTGGGAAGAACGGATCATTTTCTCGACTGACTGCGAGTCTGACTTCTATTCCTCAAGTGCTTAGAGGCGGAGACATTCTCACGATCAAGTTCTCACTCCCGGCCGGCATCTCGGGAGC
>CAIOKW010000236.1 GCA_903858975.1 Oligoflexia bacterium
AATGCAACACTTGCACTCCAAAGCCAGGTGAAGGGCAAAAAAGGCTGAACTCGAAGTGCATATTTATAGAAAAACCTAAAATACTCTGGTAGCTCCATCAGGAAGCTACTCTCGACATGGGGATTAAAGAGACCCATTCCATTGGTCATGTATCGTCCAGCAATATTGCCGAAGGGAAGCCGCACTTCCACGCGCTTTCCAATTTTAATGAAAGGATGGATCGGATTGTTCATCACACAATAATCATCGTATTGATTTCCATGCTCAATCGCAGTGTCTTCGTTAGAAACATAGATCCATTCACAGAATCGAACTCGCTGCTCTTCACCTTCATTTAAGCGAAGCGCTCTCATGACTTCTTTTTGAACGAGGGGCCAGTGGAGCTCAATATCGTGATTACCGACAATAAAAATCACGGAGTGACCCTTTTGAATAAAGTCTCGAAGGGCCTGAACAAATACAGGGTGATCATTCAGGATCACTTCCATTTTGAATCGAGATTTTTCTTCCTCGGGAAAGAGGCCTCGCTGTTCTTCTAGCCAAGATGTATGAAATGAGGAATGAAGCGGGAGCCTCATCACTGAATCAAAATCAAAAATATCGCCGTTTAAAACAATTTCAGCAGGATCATTTTCAATTTCAGACTGTAAAAACTGAAGTAAGCGCTTGAAACTCTGATCGATAAAAAACTTGGGCCTTTTGTATCGTTTCCAAAGCGACTTTCCCGGTTGTCCGAGCTCTGCATCCGCAAGGTGAATATCACTTAAAACAAATGTATGGAGAGGACCCGGCATAATTTAATTTTAACACAAAAGAAGTTTAAAAAACATCAATCATATTCGTTGAGTTGGCTGGCTAAACGGTCCCCAAGCTTTGTAATGGATCCAGCTCCCAGGGTAAGGATGAGATCATCAGGCTTTCGATTCTTTAATACCCAGGCCTCAGCCTCATCCAAAGAACTCGCTTCGTGAATCTCAATTGAGCTCCCGAGCACTTTTTGAATCCCTCGCAAGAGCGCTGAAGTACTCACTCCCTCCACTGGCTCTTCACTTGCAGCATAGATGGGGAGCATCACTAGCAGATCAGTCTCACGAAAACAGGTCAGAAATTCATCCCAACACAGCTGAGTTCTTGAATATCGATGAGGTTGAAATACGGTTACGATTCGACCCGGCCCTGTTTGTTTTGCCGTTGCAAGCACGGCACGGATCTCAGTCGGATGGTGCCCGTAATCATCCACGACACGAATGCCCGTCTTCTCAGAATAATAACGTTCATCGAAACGACGCCTGACATGCTTAAAAGCCTGAAGGGCTTCTTGGGCTGCGAAAAAAGGTGCGCCCACGCTCATCGCGACCCCAATCGCTCCCATCGCATTTAAAACATTATGATTCCCGAGCACATTGAGCGTGATTTGTCCTAAGAGTTCACGCTCCTGAGATCGATCCTGACGAAACCAAACCTCAAAGATTTGTCGTCCACCCGAAATCACGCTGAGGTTTCTCACCATGAGATCTGCGTCCTCAGAAAATCCATAGGTTAGAAACGGCTTCGTCAATGCCGGGACAATCTGACGAACACCGAGATCATCAATACAGAGCCAAGTTCGACCGTAGAATGGGAGTTTTTTTGTGAATTGAATGAAGGCTTCATTCAGGTTTTCGCGGGTCCCATAGTATTCCATATGGTCTAAATCAATATTCGTAATCACAGCATGGGTTGCAGGTAAAAGGTGGAATGATCCATCACTTTCATCGGCTTCAACCACCGTCACTAAGCCCTGACCCATCTTTGCATTGCTGCCAATGGCTTCCACTTTTCCACCCACCACAACGGTCGGATCGAGGCCCGCTTTCATTAAGATTTGCGCCGTCATGGAGGTCGTAGTGGTCTTTCCATGGGTTCCCGCAATCGCTATCCCCGTTTTTCCACGCATGATTTCTGCGAGCATTTCGGCTCTGGGAATGACGGGGATTCCTCTTTCTTTTGCCGCTAAAACTTCAGGATTATCTGCTTTTACTGCAGAACTCGTGACCACCACATCAATTCCGTCAGTCAAGTTTGCTCGCTCATGACCTGTGTAAATCACAGCCCCCAATCGAACCAGCCGCTCCGTCGTGTCATTTAAGGAAAGATCTGAGCCGCTCACTTGGTGGCCTTGATTGAGAAAGATCTCCGCAATCCCACTCATCCCGATTCCACCAATTCCAATAAAATGCATGCGGTAAGATTTCTTGAGGCTCACGATCGAAGGCCTCGAACAATTTGGCTTGCGCTATCGTTTTGGTAAAACTTCTGTACTCGAGCTTCCATGGCGTGAATCTGCTCAGGTTCGTTCTTTAATTTTAGGATGAGAGCGGCAAACTGCTCGCCTGTCATCTTACCTTGACCGACAACCATTCCTGCGTCTGCTTTTTGAAAAATCAGCGCGTTCTTTTCCTGATGATTATCAGCAGCTGTCGGCAGCGGGATAAAAATAGCCGCACGACCGACGGACGATATTTCAGTCATCGAAGAAGCCCCGGCCCGACAAATCACGAGACTCGCCGCCGAATAACAGGCACCCATATCATCAATGAATTTTTCAATGCGCGCGGTAACGCCTTCGCGCTGATAACCCTGGGTTACGCGTTCAAAATCCTTAACCCCGGTTTGATGAATGAATTGAACGTTTTCGGATTTCAAAAAGGGGAGACTCTCCAAAATCAAAGTGTTAATTCCCATCGCGCCCTGACTGCCCCCAAAAATAAAGAGGGTAAAGGGATTTTGAGTCGAGAGCGGAAGCTTCGTTAAATTTGAACGAATGGGATTTCCAGTCACCGTTACTTTTTCGGGACTAAAGTTTCGCCCGCCCGCTTCAAAGGCACAAAAAACACGATGAACCCATTTCCCTAAAACTCGGTTTGTGAAACCTGCAACTGAGTTTTGCTCAATAATAGAGGTCCGAATCCCTAGAAGCGGAGACAGAAGACGCGCTAAGAGGACGACCGGTCCTGATGCGTAGCCCCCCACACCAATGACTGCATCGGGTCGATAGGAGAGCAGAATGAAAAATGCTTTTAAGAAACTAAAAGGAAGTTTTATGGTGGTCATCAATCGAGTTTTGAAACTCACCTGATTTAAGGCGCCGATCTGAAGGAGCTTTAGAGGATAGCCATATTTTGGCACTAAGCGCGCCTCTAAGCCTTGTGAAGCTCCAACGAACAAAACACTCGCTCCCGGAACCTGCTCTGCTTGAAGCTGTCGCATCCACTCATCTGCAATCGCAATCCCGGCCAGTACGTGACCCCCGGTTCCTCCACCCGCAACCAGTAAGCGCTTACTCTGCTTCATAGAAGGATCCTTGGTTTGCTTTTGAAATGCTGTAAAGAATTCCGATCGCGAACAAGTTCAAAGTGAGGGCCGAGCCGCCATAGCTAATAAAGGGAAGCGTCAGACCCTTGGTCGGTAGCAATCCCATCACGACGCCCATATTAATGAACGCTTGAAGCCCTAAGATCAGAGAAATTCCACACCCTAAATAAAATCCAAAACGATCCTGACGTTGATTGAGCGCATTCCAGGAAATCTTCAGACCCCGATAAATAAAGAGAATATAGGCTACGATCACGGCTGTGACGCCGATGAATCCGAGCTCTTCGCCAATGACCGCAAAAATGAAATCATTGTGTGCTTCTGGGAGAAAAAAGAGCTTCTCTTTTCCGTTGCCGAGCCCCTGTCCAAAGATACTTCCATTATGAAGACCGAGCATCGATTGAATGACTTGAAACCCTTTGCCGGCTGGGTCACGCCAAGGATCAATAAAGGTCATGACCCGCGCCATTCGATAAGGAGAGGTGATGATGAGAAGTGCTGCTGCTGAAAGCCCGCCGAACAATCCACCAAAGAGGTAAAGAGCCCGAACCCCTGCTATGTACATCAAGATAAAAGTAGTTCCAGCAAGGAGTGCTGTTGAACCAAAGTCAGGTTGCAGAAGGAGCAAACCCATCATCGGCAACAAAAGGGCAACCGGAGCAATGATCCCTTTTTTGAAATCATGAAGCTCTCGTTGATGACGAACGAGTTGGCGCCCCACAAACATGACCCCGACCAGTTTCGCAAGTTCTGCGGGTTGAAAACGAAAGATTCCGAGATTAATCCAGCGCTGAGCTCCACCCGCACGAGCCCCAATCCCTGGAACCATGACGAGCACCAGCATCGTGATTACCGTAAAAAGGGCTGCGGGAGCCCACTGATACCAACGCTGATGAGGAACTCGAGAGGAAACGAAAAGAGCACAAAAACCCATCACAGCGTATAAAAGCTGCTTTTTAATGTAGGTGAATCCGTCTCCGGTTCGTTCTTCAGCAAAAATAAACGAGGCACTGTAAACCATCAAGAGCCCAAAGAGCACCATGGCCACCACAAGAATGAGGAGCGCAACGTCCCCAGTCGGTTGTCTTGAGAATAACTTCTTAAAGCTGGTTAACCAATTTTTTGAAATAATCCCCTCGCTCTTCAAAATCACGGAACATGTCCTGGCTTGAACATCCTGGTGATAAGAGAATGATATCGCCGTTCCTTGATTTTTGGAAGGACATGAGTACCGCTTCCTCAAAAGTTCCAACCAAATAGGTCTCAGCGAAGTCACCTAAGGCGCGATTGATTTTTTCCTTCGCTTCGCCCACTAGAATGAGAAGCTTCACCTTTTGTTGAACCATAGGTCCAAGTGGTCCAAACTCCATGTTTTTGTCCTTCCCCCCGGCAATCAGAATGATGGGAGACCGCTTAAAAGAATGCAATGAAGCCTGAACGCTCTGAATGTTGGTCGCTTTTGAGTCATTAAAGAAATAAACGCCATCTTTCTTACGAACG
>CAIOKW010000237.1 GCA_903858975.1 Oligoflexia bacterium
CGCTGAATCCACTTCCGGATTCTTTGGTTGATGCAGGACTTCTCTCATTCTCAACCCGGGCAACCTCGCGAGGGTCTCCATAAAGCCTTTTCTTCATCATTTTTAATGAAAAATCAGCTTCTTTAGGATCAATCGCATGTTTGCTGGACTGAGGAACCGAAGCAATCGATCGAGAAGGCTCATCCGAAGACTCTTCATCTTCCCAATTTTCGATTTCAGACGCCAATGCAGTCCCACGGTCCTCAAAAACCTGTTTCACAATTGATACAAACTGTTTTTCATCTTCTGGAGTAAGCTTCAAGCGCGCCATGGCTTCGGTCACGGTAATATGACTCATCACGGACGGCTGAGAAGGCTTTACTTGTGCTTCTTGAATGGCGAGATGACTCATCTCACCCGCATGAATCTCTTGGGCTGCGCTCGAATTAAACTTATTCATGATCTTCACACTACGATTAAAACAACCAACGGTCGTCTTCTTCTCGTGAGAAGCATACTGAAACCAAGCCACTCCACCTGAAAACTCTACCTCGGCGTTTGGTGTACTCCATACTTGTGCACTCAAACTAGAGGGAGCTGAAATGAGCAATTCCCCGCGATAAAGATGATACTTTTGTGAAGACTCAGAAGGAATCTCGACAAAGGAGTCCGGACCCAGTTTCACTACAGACTGGTTCGAGAGCTTAATCCAAACCGGCTCCTGATGAGTAATCACCATTGAACCACAAAAAACGGGCGCATCAACGGAGAGTCTGGTCTGAACCTTCCCCTGCCGTGGAATCACTTGCATTCCACGACCCACTTTTAAGAATACGGCACAAGTGGCGTCATCGGGAGTCGACTCAGCTACTGCAATACCAGCGCAAACCGAAAGGGCCATGATACATGTAAAAAATAGAATACTACTCTTCTTGGCCATGACGCTCATGCTCCTTCTGATCTTTTACTTCGGTATGGTTCGCCGGAGCTCGAACCCCATTGATCACTGACGCCTCATCTGTATGAGGATAGGTCTCTAGATATTTTAGGAGTGTTTTTTGAGAAAGCTCTTTTTTCCCGAGTGCTTTTAAAGTCACTGATTCCCAAATCATTGCTGAGCGATGACTCGGATCCGATATCACGGTGAGCGCTTTTGCCTCTTTAATGTCTTTCATGGCTAAATGAAAATTATCAAGATGATACCAGGAGATCCCACTGATCATAAAATTTTCAGGTTTGCGATACTGGGCATCGTCTTTCAGTGTCAAAAGATGATGAAAGATGATGGCGGACTTCTCAAAGTCCTCTTTCTTGAAGTGTCCAATTGCAAGTGAGTAAAGTTGGGGACTCGAAAGATGAGTGGGTATTTCGTACTTGATTGTGTTGAGCGCGGTCGCAAGCTCAGAGCCCGCATCATTCTTCAAGTTTTCTTCTAGGGTTTCATTGAGTGACGCGAGATCCCGCTCAGCGCCCTTCGCCTCTCGAAGGACCTGGTCCCTCTCCATCAATGCTAGCTTTTGATTCAATTCTTGGTTTTCTTCTTCCAGATTCGCGAACTCATCGATTTGATCCACAAATGAAAAGAAATGTTTCTTATAGGTTCCGTAAACGCCAAACTCTCTGAATTCTTTCATCGCAAAAGAATCATCAAACTCCTGGTAAACAGGAACTCCTCCCTTCCAAGCAAAAAACATCAGCACCGAGCAGATGAAGCCTGAAAAGCTGTAACGAAAAGCAGGTTTTTGAAGAAAGTTTGGACTCTTCACAGTCACTTAATCGGCGATTCTGAAAGAAAACTTTAATTTTTGAATAGAATAGGTTTAGGCTATGCCACTTTTTTGACTTTTGAAGTCTCTACGCCCGGTAGGATATAGGCTTTTGAATTCACGAAAACCTTAAAGAGAACTCCATCGAGCTTGCCCTGCTTAACCTCGTCCTCAAGAATCGCAAGTGCTTTATCGATAGGCACTGCCGCCTTGTAGGGACGGTCCTTCGCGGTCAGAGCATCATAAATATCAGTAATGGTCAGCATGCGGCTTTGAATGGGAATCTCTTCACCCTTCACATGCATGGGATATCCTGTTCCATCTAGTTTTTCATGGTGACGGTGGGCAATCACGGGGACCTGTTCAAGCCCACGACTCCAGGGAACCATTTTTAAAATTTCATAAGTAAAGGATACATGTTTCTCAATCTCATCTCGCTCTTCCCTACTTAAGGATCCTCGAGAAATACAGAGTCGGTCACTTTCATGAGCATGAAGAGCGCAACACACTTCATTTTCATCTACCTGAACTTGAAGCTTCGTAAGCTCTAAAATACTCGCAGAGACGTCCTTCGGGAGTACCGTCGGCTCATTTGCAGCCAAAATGGTTTGATAAGCCTGTTCAAGCTCTTTCACTTTTCTCGCGAGCTCAAATTGATTTCCCTCACCCTGGTACTGAAGGCGATAGCTTGCCTTCATGAGCTTGAAACGCATTTCAATTTCGTGCAGCTCCCAGGGATAAAGCTTCTTCTCTTTCTTTAAAATGTCTTCTTTTACAGAGATTTTTCCAATGTCATGCAGCATGGCCGCATAACGAAGCTCTCGCATTTGAGTCTCATTAAAGTGAATGAGCCCAAGAGCTCCAGCCTCTTCACGGTTAACGGATTTCGCTAAATTGAGCGACAAATCACATACTCGCTGAGAGTGCCCTGAGGTGACCGGATCACGAGCTTCAATCGCAGTCACACAAGCGTTTACAAAGCCGTCTAAAATCTTTTCTTGTTCCACCAAAAGTGTACTGTTTTCAATGACCAGTGCAGCCTGGGATGACATGATTCCACACAGACGTTCATCTTTTTCATCGAAGATCGCCTCGGACTCGAGGTCGCCTGGAATCTTATTTACCAGTTGAATCACTCCGACCAGGTCACCTCTCGGTGTCAAAAGAGGGGCTGAAAGTAAATTTTGGGTCTCGTATCCCATTGCAATGTCGATCACACTTCTCACTTTAGACTGCGGGACTTGGTCTGCAGTCACTTGGTAGAGGCGTCCGTCTTCCTTATAAACCTGCCGTTGGAGTCCGGTTCTTCCGACCGTGCTGCTTTCATCGAGCCTAAAGACTAAGCTTTTGAGGCGAGTGGGAACCGCTTCTACTCCGAGACTTCGAGTAATCATGGCCTTAAATACGAGCACGGACTCCCCTTGAAGGTTTTTTTCCAGGGTATAAATCGAACCCCCATCGCACCCAATGAGGTCGAGGAAAGAGTTCAAAATCGAATGCAGATCTCCGGTCAAGTTTTGTATAGACATGATCCATCTGACAGATCGGCAACGCGACAAAGAATGTTTAGGAATTTTCTTGAGTGCCCAAACTATTGACAGTGGTGTAAAGAGACTTCAGTTTTAATCGGCTCAATCGAATTGAATGAATCTCATTGAACCCCTTCACTTAGCTTGAATTTAAAGGAAAAGTAATCGAATCCCCATTTTGACACAGATGGCCCAATCCTTGCTTCTCTATACCTTGAGAGAATATGCTTATGAGAAAACAAGATTGGTTCAAGTCATTATTCGCCCCAAGCCTTCTGAGCCTTACCCTGACCCTGTCAGCGTGCGGCCCTCAAGCATTTGTACCCAGTGGAATGACCTCAAAGCAATCCGCTGCGGGCACGATGGATATGCCACCTAAAGTGGATATCGTTCTCGGCATTTCAATGAACGGGACCATGCAAAATATTTATCCGGGCATTCAAACAGAGGTCCCAGCTTTTTTGCAAGGACTTCAAAATAGCGGTTGGGATTACCGCTTCATTGCCATTCCGCTCAGTGAATACCAACCTACAGATGCGAGCCATTTCTCAATTCAAAATAAAGTTTCAGTTTCTAGCTACGATAACAATACGGCGCCAGGGAACTGGCTTGCGCCCTTCCCTGGCGCAAACTATGCAGACCCGACACTCGGAATTGCATCTAGCTTAATTGCTCCCCTGTTTACCGTTCCTGCTCTAGATAACTCTCATAACGATGGTCACGAATCAGGAATTGCAAATCAAGTAAACTTCCTCACTCGTTCAGACATCCAACCAGTAGTGGGTTCTAATTCAAATGAAAACTTCTTGAGAAAAGATGCACTCCTAGCGGTGATCACGCTCTCCAATGGTGATGATCGATCGGGCGGCTCTTGGGTCTGGGACCCCGTCTATCAGCGTACGGTTTGGCGCGCTGGTGCTGCAGCAGTCGATGCGGGCTATGAGAACGCCCTTCGAGCTCTGAAGCCTACACCTGAACTCTTAAAGTACTATTCTCTGGTGGCACACCTCACTAACTCTTGTCGTGGATACGGAACTTGGTCTGGAATTCGTTACGAAAAAATTTCCAATGACCTAGGCGGTAAAAACATCGATATCTGTACGACCCCCCTCAGCGGAGCGCTCTCAAGCGTTGCTCAGGACTTAACCGTTGCTCGAATTAACTTTAAGAAGAGCTATCTTGTGATGGGAACTCAGCCCAATGTGGGAACTATTAAAGTAATAAAGCACCTGGGCGGCAATTCAGGCGCCACGGTGGATATCCCTCAAGATCCACAAAACGGCTGGACCTATATCGGATACCAAAGCAACTTCAACACCGTACTCCAACCGATCCCGATGGAGCCTGCAACTGGCTATATGATCCAACTTCACGGAACCGCGATCCTGATGGGTAATGATACAGCTGAAATCAGTTATCAAAATGATGGAACGGTTGCTTCTCACTAAAGTTCGTCAAATTTTCACCGATAAGCGTAAAGAAACTAAACTTATCGGTGAAAATAATGAAACGGTTCAAAACCTACTTAGGGCTCACATTACTGATTCCAAGCCTTACCTATGCTGGTAATCTTTCATCTATTTGTACAGAACTGCAAAATAGCCCTCAAGGGAAACCCTCGAAGTCTCTTGACCAAAAACTTAACGACAAGGCCCTTTTAGGGCAGCTCAGAAACGCATTAAAGTCGAGTGCTGAAATTCGGGATGCTCTTTGCATTGTATCCAGCGCTAAAAAATCAGAACTTCTCGAAGATGTTTTACACATTCCTTACGAAAATTTAAAACCTGAAGTCTTCAGCACCCTGTATGCCCTCCGAACGGATCAGAACCAGTCGGCGATTGAAACACAAGCCTTTAATTGGATTAAAGATCCGTCAAGTGAAGGTATCACTCTGCGCGTCGTCGGATCCCTTAACCTCCTTGCCATGCTCAAATCTATTGCTAAGATCGATTTACTGAGCCCTCTTTTTAGTTCGCAAAACACTGACATTAAGATTCGAGCCTATGAGTACTTCTTTCATCACTATTCCGACTACTCAAAAAAAGACCGTCAACCTCTTTTAAAGACTGCGCTCACTGGCCAACCCTACCAGCTTAGGATTGCGGCCATAGAACACTATAGAACACTAAGTGAGGACGAAAAGAACATCTTTAGAGCAGAACTGGTTCAATGCAAAAAAGACCCGATTGTTGAAGTGAGGGAGGAATGCCCATGAAGAGACGTTACACTCAAATGATTTTCTTTCACTTTATGTCTATAGTGGGAATCACATTCACACCCCTTTCATGGTCTGAGACAGACAACATTTCATATTCGCGAGCCATCCCGAACCTTCTCCAAAAAGCAAACCAGGTCAATCAGCCTCAAACCTGTGACATCAACCCAAAGCAAAGCAATTTAGAGAAATGTCACAATAAAATGGATAAAATTTTTGCCGATCACAAGGCTAATATTGATGTCTTTATTGGCTACAACGATCTCGACATTAATGATAAATCGGCTTTCACTGCTGATAGTATCATGAGGGCTTATTTTATTGATAAACTCACTCGGCCTTGCTCCAAAACCAATCCTGACCTCTGTGATTTTCAGTTTGATCCAAACGATGCAGACAAACTTTCAAAAAAACTAAAGGATGGAAATACCGTTGAAGTATCCATTAGCGATAGCGCAGTTACAAACCGCGACTCTGCGAACAAAACCAGTAGTGCCCAAAAAGTTAAATCTGAACGAACATTAAAAAAATTCGAAAACTCACTTGAGAACACGGAAGCCGTATTTTATGTCGGTCACTCTAGAGATGGTGGTGGACCTGATTTTTCTCCCGCCAGGAGAGCGGCATCTGGCCATGTAGACTATAACTGGTATAAGGCGCATCAACCGGGGCTCCATCATGTCCTAGAGAGCATGAGTGACGGCCACCCAGATATCTTTGGTTCCTTCTCTTGCGATTCGATGAAACACTTTGCAAAACCCCTAAGGAAAACAAATCCAAGCTTGCTCTATTTTGGAACCACTCGACTTGCCAATGAAGCCTATAACCGCACTGTACCTAAAGGACCTTGGGTTCCAACGGAAGTCACGAGTAGTGAAGTCATTGATTCAATGGATATTGCGATCACAAATATCATCAGACGAGACTGTGAATTCAATCGCAGATTCAAAGAACAAAACATGCCGACCGTAGCCGATTATGGCGTTTAAACCAAAAAGAAAGAATACGATGAAACTCTATTTTCTTCTCCTCTGCTCCCTCACCTTTACAGCCTGTGCGCACCATCAGCCCCTCAATGTGCCTGTAGAAGCTCCGATTTCTGACGTTATCTCTGAGTTAAAAGCCGGCAACAGCCGATTCGTCCACCATCAGGTGATTCACCCTCGTCAAGATCAGGTCCGTCTCACTGAACAAGCGTCCGGCCAAGCCCCCGGTTCAGTGGTCGTATCCTGCTCCGACTCTCGAGTTCCACCCGAAATGGTTTTTGATCAAGGCCTAGGAGATATCTTTTCGGTGCGAACCGCTGGCCAAGCCATGGATACCTATGCGGTGGCCAGCATTGAATATGCAATCGAGCATTTGGGAGCAAAAACAATCGTGGTCATGGGACATAGCTCTTGTGGGGCCGTAAAGGCGGCGGCTACAACTCCAGAAGGTAAATCTACTGGCTCAAGAAACATCGACCAGCTCCTCCACAAAATCAGACCGGGTCTCAAGAAATACGACTCCAAGGACCAAGAATACATTCAAGCAGCCAAGAACAATGTAGAGTCGACCATCGAATACCTCAAGTTCAAGTCTCACTTAATTCATGAAGAGTTAGAACATGGAAAGATCAAAATCGTTCCTGCTCTCTACCATCTTCCCACAGGTGAGGTAGAGTTTTGGTAAGAGAAAACTTTATTCACGCATCACTCGTCTGAGCTTTTTTCCATTGAGCGGTGGTAAGTCTGTATAGAAAATCACTTTCGGAATCACAGCCCCGAGATCTGAAGCCAGGCTTTGAATCTCAGTGAGTACAGAACTTTCCAGGCCCGTTCGCCCCTCGGACGCGCTTTTAAGATGTATATGGAGTACTCCGTCTTGGTTCTGTCTGACAGCATATTCATCAATGCGATCAGAAGCCGTTAAAATCGCTCGCCTCATAAAATCAGGAAACACCATGATTCGTTCCTGATCCTGATTAAGGAAGTAGAGTACATCATCCGCTCGACCCTCAATCCCCTCTAAAGCCATCATCACGGAACCGCAGGGACAAGGAGTCTTACGGATGGTCAGAATGTCGTTCAATCGATATCGAATGATCGGCTGCGAGGTTCGAGTAAAGTCTGTCACAATAGGAATAAACTTTGAATGGGACTCATCTAACCACTCAGGCTCAATGTGCACGCAGTCTTCGTTAATGTGAAGCACACCCTCTTTACAAGTTGCAGCAAGGAACCCCTCGGTGCATTGATAAATTTGATGCACCTTTTGGCCAAATGCTAGCTCAATCTTCTTTTGATCCAGGGGATCTAAAGTCTCAGCAATGGAAAAAATCTTTAAAGGCCGAATCGAAATGATTCCATCACGTTGAGCCTCAGCCAAGCGAATCAACATGGAGGGAGGCGCAAACAGAAGGCTCGGATCAAAAACGCTTAATCGTTCAAGATGCTCACCCACCGGCTTTAAAAGGTCAAAAAACTCGAAAATAATTCGAGACCCTTGAGAGGCGGTATAGAGGTTTGAGTTCGCCCGCATAAAAAATGCAACCTTGTATTTTGAAAACAAAGACTGAGGCAGAATCTTCCCCAAAATGGTTCCGGCATGCATGGCCCGTTCTTGATCGGATACCAGAAAGAGTCCGCGATTACCACTTGTCCCTGAAGAAAGGCCAACCGTGACGCCATTGAGAGTCGAAGTAAAGTCCCGACTATTTTCTGCAGCAAAGGCAACCTGAAATGCCTGATCTCGATCAATGCCAACAGTATTAAGATCAGAAAAGTGCTCCATCATGATTTTTTTATCAATGACCCCGCCATCCCATTCCCTGTAAAAACGGGACCTATTCTTCACCCACTCCGCATGCTTTCGCATTCGTGTGCTTTGGAATCTCCGAAGAGCGGCCACGGTCTTAAAGTTTCTAAAGTGGCGTGTAACTAAATAGTAAAAAAGAATCCTGAGCTTAAACATGCTTCCCTTCAATCTCAGAAAAACCCATATCACAATGGCAGGTCACAATGTTCAGCCGCCCCCCCGATTGATGAGAACAATAAAGGTCATGAAGATGACCTAATGTTTCACGGTAAGCTTTCCTATTATAAAACACGCTCTGTGCAATCTGATGAGGAAGGATATTTTCTTGGTAAGACGTCGTAAGCCAAGCAGCATCCGCTACGAGCAAATAGTCCTTACCGCCCACATCTCGTACATAGAGCCCCACTTGACCTAAAGTGTGACCTGGCAATGAAACCAACATGATGGAGCCATCCCCCAGAAGGTCTTTCCCTTTCCAATGCGGGCTCAATTCGGGCAGAGGAACCAAAAACTCATCTGCTGGAAGTGACCTTGAATGGAAATCATCCGGAAGCAAAGCCCCCACAAAGGCATTCTTCACCTGATTGAAACGGGACAGTCCCTTGAAGTATTCGAGCTCCCTAAAAGAATAGACATATTTCGCTTTCTTAAAATCCGCAGCACCCGCGATGTGGTCCGCATGAAAATGGGAGAGCACCACATGACTTACATCATCGGGTCGTAAACCTAGTTTTCGAATCTTGCCAACGGCTGATTCTTCTGGAGGAATCACCACCGGTGTAACGAGTGCATAGATTTTCTCAGGAAAGTAACGGGTGACCTCAACAAATCGCGGTGAATAACCAGTATCAAAGAGAATCATCCCAGCAGTGGAATGCTCAATCAGTGCAACTGTTGATGGAAATCGAATTTTCCGCCATGAGCCGGTTAAAGGATTCACAAACTTTTCGAGCTGCTCTGTATAACCTGCTTCTAAGAACGTAATTGAGCGAACCATGGAATTGTCCTTTCCAAACCTTCTGTCATTGATACCTGAGGATCATAGCCAAGCTCTCTTCTTGCTTTCTCGATACTGAGGGTACGAGTAAAAGCCAAAGTACAAACACTATAACGAGTGAGAAGCGGCTCTCCTTGCAGGGCAAAGGTACGATAAATCCATTCCAAAATTCCTGCAAGAAACCAAGCCCTCGAATCTGGAATCCACTTTCTCTTTACTCGATAGCCAAGCTTTTCTAATAAATATTCAAGGGTCAAAAGTTGATCCACTGGCTCGCCGTTCGTAATGTTGTACTTTTCACCCACGTACTTTTCCTGAGCCCTCAGTGCACAAAATATGGCTTCCACCACATTGTCGACATAGGTTAGATCGATCTTCACTCCCTCATTCATGACTGGAACGAAACCTTTCTGTGCGACTCTGATCAGTCTCGGAATAATCGCGGTGTCGCGGGGGCCAAAAATTCCCTGGGGTCTTAAGATCAACGCACTCAAACCCTGTTGAACATAGCTGTCGACAATTTTCTCAGCCAAGAGCTTTGTATGGGCATAGTCATTAATCATAACCGAAGGCAAAGAATCTGATTCTAAGATATTCTCTTTAGCAAAGCGCTCCACATAGATACTCGGTGTTGAAATATGAACGAAGCGCTTTACTTGTTTCTTTAGACTGACAGAACAAAGAATTTCAGTTCCATTTACATTAGCTTGAAGATAGTCTTCTTTTTTTGCCCAGGGAGTGGAGAGCGCGCCACAATGAATCACGGATCCGCCTTCTGGAATGGAATTTAGTAAAATTTCAGAGTCAGTGAGATCCCCTTGAATCGTCTGAGCGCCAAGCCCCGCCAGTCTCTCGAGCGCCTGAAGATTACGTCCAAAGGCAATCACCTGATCCCCTCGCTGCAGAAGCAACTCCACTACTCGGCCACCCAAGAAACCCGTTGCTCCGCTCACGAAATAAATCATGGTCCGTTCCATTCAATATCTTGAGTCGACACCTCAAGGGGCGTAATACCCCTTCGGCTCGATTCCCGAATCAATTGGTAAAAAGAAACAAATTGATCAAAAAATGGCAGCGGGTCTCTCAAACTTAAGACGACCTCTCGCGCTCCCCAAAAAATCTTAATCCACGATAGCGCACTCTTTAAAGAGCGAATGGAAGGTAGACCGTACACGAGCATCGCAAGCCTCAATTGCCCAATAGCACCCTCTCTCGGTCTAGCAATCATCTGTGAATTCGTTGGCCCGAGCAAGGCATCTAAAAACTTCACTTCTTGAGCAACCAGATGGAGACCACTGGTTGCACGAGGGTTGCACTCTAAGGGCTGAATCAGCCCTGCACCATTATCGATAAAATCAAATGCAATTTGGCCTGTAAAATGAGTGGCCGCCACAAATTGACTAACCCACTGTTCAATTGCGACGTGATGAATGGACTTGAAACAAATTCCAGCCCCTTTTCCTGCAGTAAACTCATGATCATAGGTCACGTGAGAAAGCAGAACACCACCCTTAGCAATGGAATAGGTACAATACTCTACTCCCTCTAAACACTCTTGAACGGTCCAAGAAAGCCCATTAAAAATATGGGGGGCTTGAACGAGAGCCTCAGCTTTATCGAGAATCAAAGTTTTTGAGGCAAATCGAGAATATTCAGGCTTGAGCACTACTTTCTCACCTGGCATTTTCCTGATCGCCGAAAGCATGGATTCTAGGGATTGCACCCCCTCGGTCTCTGGCGCTGAGAAACCGAGCCCTTTTACCCAATGATTAAATTGTACTTTACTGTGCAAGCGTGCCAAAACGTCAAAAGAATCAACAAATACCTCAGTGTGAGAGGATAACTCCTCCTTGACCTTAGAAACATGAAAGGCTTCCTCGCAGGTGGGAATCATGAGATCCACTTTTTCGCTCTGAGTGATCTGAAGTAAGTCTGCCAGAAAATGATCGAGAGACACATTCGGTGCCGTAATCTTAAAAAACCGATCAAAAGATTTGGAATGAATGGAAAGTGGATATTCCATACTCTCCGCGGCAATCACTCGGTGCCCCGCTTCCGCCAAGGCCCGCGCTAAATCTAAAGTCACGGGAGCCCGTGCGCCCGTCAATAAAATAGTCTTCATTTTAGTACTCGAGAACCACTATCCCAATCGACATTCCTGCAGAGGTACCCATGAGCATCACTTTTTCACCGCGCTCAATGCGTCCCTGCTCAATCGCATAGTGAAGAGCAAGAGGGATAGAAGCTGCAATCATATTTCCGTGCTTTGCCAAAATATCCATATACTTTGAAGAATCGATGTTCAGTTTTCTTCTCACGAGCTCCATACCGGCACCACTCGCCTGATGAGGAATAACGAGCGACAAATCATCTAAGGTCAATCCTGAGTCCTTCATCGTTTGCTCAAAAAATTCAGGAATGGTCTCAAGTACGAGACGAAACACTTTTCGTCCGTCCATCGAAAACAAAAACTTCTCTTCATCGAATCGATCATTCGAGGGATGAACCCGTGATCCACCGCCTTCGATTCGGCAATAACTTGCACCTTCGCTAAATGTCTTCATGGAAGCGTGAATCACTCCCGCGGATTCAGTAGATTCCGGCTTTTGAACAATCACTGCCGCCGCGCCATCCCCAAAAAGGGCATAGGCTTCATGCTGCGCGGGATTCAAACCCACCGAAGCAACTTCAGTAGAAACTATCGCAATCGTCTTATATCGATCCGTAGCGAGTAAAGAAGAAGCTAAATCAAGGCCCGTTACAAAACTAAGACAAGTAGAGTTCACGTCAAAACAAGGGATATTCACGTTCGGGCGCTTCAGCGCTCTTTGAATCAAAGCACCCGTGCTCGGAATCGCCTGCTCCATCGTTCCACTCGCGCAAATAATGGCATCAATATCCTCATACTTAATTCCCGACTTCTCGAGCGCACCCATTAGGGCATAGGCTCCCATCTCAGATGCGCTTTCATCCGTTACATATCTCCGCTCCGCAATCCCCGTCATTTCTTCAGACTTACCTCGGGAGAGACCTAATTTTTGATCGACCTCAAATCCAGTCACTACACGCTTGGGAAGATATGAACCTGTCGAAAGTATCTTAAGGGGGCGCTTAGCAATTTTCATAATTGAACGCATAATACCTGACTCTTTTTGTTTTTTCAATAGACAATGTGTAATAAAACGAATATTATTGCCCGGAAAGGTAGGAATTCATGCTTAAACTAAAAAAGTTTTATCGCTTTATCTCAGCCTGTTTCTTTCTGATTACAGGCGGAGTCATTCTCATCTTCAATAAAAAAAATTATAAGCCGATTTATCGTGGATTTCGTTATTTCCTAGAACATCGAAGCTACCAGATCTCGCTCAGCATCCTGAAATCTGACCCTCAAACACGGGCGCTGATCGACAGCCGCTACCAAGAGGGAAAAGGAGTGAATTGGGATCAACTCAAAGCCCTGCCCCCGGATACTTTGGGTTACCAATTTGCGAAATTCATGAACAATCCAGAGGTCACTCCGATTGAAAAGCTACCCGAGAGCGAACAGCAGATTGACCCGGATATCGACTACCTCAGACAACGCATCCGCCTCGTTCACGACATTCATCACGTAGTGTGCGCCTACCCCGCAGATGAGCTCGGAGAAATGGGTATTTCAGCGTTTTATGTTGCTCAGATCAACAGCCCACTCAACTCAATGCTTCTCGCTTTCGGACTCATTAAGTGCACGATCAAAATGCCTGAACGACTCCCTGAACTCATGAACATCATTACCCATGGGTGGCAATTGGGACTTAAAACCCCAAACATCTTCGGAATTAAATGGGAAGAAATGTGGCACTTACCCCTTAAGGAAGTGCAAAAAAATGTCGGCATTGAGGCAGCATAATATGAAGCTCACGTTTCAAAATGATTCAGCTTTCACACAGGAATTAAAAAGCGAAGTAAAGCAATACCTCTCACGCAATCCTGGAGGGCGTCTTGCAGATCGCGGTGTGTGGGTGAAGGCGATCATTTTCCTGAGCACCAGCACATGCCTCTATCTCACACTCCTTTTAGCGCGTCTCACTTATGCGGAACAAATCTTGGTGGACATCCTCTTCTCACTCTCCACGCTCTTCCTTGGACTCAATGTCATGCATGAAGCGGTTCACGGTAATTTCTCATCAAAGCCTGCCATCAATAAAATCATGGCGCTTACCTTTGACCTCTATGGCATTAGTTCAGATCTCTACCTGATCAAACACACCCAATTTCACCATAATTATACCAATATTTACGAATTGGATGGTGACATTAATGAAGCCCCCCTCATTCGAATGACTGAAAAACAACCTTGGATGCCAGCTCATCGGTTCCAGCTGATCTACACTCCCATCCTTTATTCCCTCATTACGATTACCTGGATGCTGTTTGATATAGGTCGACTCATTTCGGCAAAAGTGGGAACCAGAAGTTTTCGTCGTCCAAATCTTCTCACTACACTTAAGATCCTCTTTATGAAAGCCGTCAGCGTCACTCTCACTTATATCCTTCCCATTCAAATGCTCGGCTGGCATCGGGCATTGCCTCTCATTCTCATCTTTCACCTCGGCCTAGGATTAGTGCTCGCGCTAATATTTCAGGTTGCACATGTGCATGAGGACGCCATCTTTAATGAATCCCAAATTACCACAGACTGGTTTCAACACCAGATCAAGACGAGCGCTGACTTTAGCACCCGAAATAAACTGATGATTTGGCTCTGTGGTGGCCTCAATTTTCAAACGATTCATCATCTGTTCCCGAACGTATCCTATCGACACTATCCTCAAATTCGCGAAATCCTGACAAAATTGTGCCAAAAACATAGTATTCGCTATGTGGAATTTGAATCCTTTTCAAATGCAGTTCAGGTGCACTTTGAACTCCTTCAAAAACTCGGGAAGAAACAGGCTTCATGATGCAGGTATTGCAACATCAATCAGAAGCAGGTCCTCGGGAGTCCCAAATCCTTGCGCTCATTCGCGATACACATATTCCCGGGGCAATGAGCTATCATTATGATCGACTTCATTCTTTCTCTGCCTTCGCCACCACACAAGGCACGCACTACGAACTCTATGAAGCAGAAGAACAAGGGAAAACACTCGGTTTCACTCAAATTACTTTTGCTCAGGTGAACTGGAATGGAAAAACTGCTCAAGTGTCCTACAGCGGAGATACCCGTGTGGCCCCCATGGCTCGGGGTCGTGGGATCTCTAATGACCTGATCCGAATGGCTTGCCATCAAAGCGTGCCCGTATTCGGGGCTGTGATGAATAGTAATGAGCTCGTCCTGAGCCGAAAGATAGGCGATTGGAGAAAACTCGGAATCCAATTTGAAGTGATCACAGAACTGAAGGCTCTTTTCTTTAGACCTAAAGCCAAATCATCCAAAAGCCAACTATCACACAGGCGCGCATCCGTTTCAGACCTGAGAGCCATGTATGAACTCTGGTGTCATTACCAAACCACCCGAAACTTATCGAGGTCTTATCAAGATTTTCACGAGTTTAAGAAAAGCTATTCGAATGAGAGCGGAATTGAACTTCAAAACACGCTCCTCTATTTTCGAGGGCACACCCTCCTTGCAATGATGACCCTTTGGGATCAATCCAGAGTTCGCAAAATCGTGATTGACCATCAATCACGCATGATTCGATTCGCCTCCAAACTTTTCTTAAATCTTCCAAACGTGGGAGAAGAGTTAAAAACTCTCTTTAGCTTTCAACATGCATTCTTAGACAATCACCCCGATACCTCTCTCGCTGTGAGAGCACTAATCGATCAGGCCCGATTCGAAGCATCCAAGATGGGAGCCCATTTCTTTTCTCTTGGCCTTGACTCGAGGGACCCGATCTTAAAAACGGCCGCTCGTGGCGCTTTCATTACCAACAGCGCAAAAATCATTCTGGATCCCCGTGGAAATCAGGAATTCAAAACTCAACTACTTCCGTTGCATCTCGAAGTGGGTCTCGGCTAAAATGCAGCCTTGGTTTAAAATTGTCACTTGCGACACATTGACAAAATAGTGCAGAAAGCTCGCTCCTTTTACGATAAAATAGTGATGGAAACGGGGTAGCGGGATTGAAGTACTATTTTCTTCTTGGGTTCATGACTTTGATGACCTCTGGGTGCACCCTCCAAGCATGGAGGGTTGATCTTCCCGTTAAAACAGTCACAGCAACTCCAAGTCCAACGCCGGGCCCGTTTCAAGGCGTCGTCTCTACCATTGCTGGCTCGCTGTACACAAAGGGAACCGCTGACGGATCTTGTGCTTCCGCAACGCTTGGAAACAAGGAATATCTAGCAAGCGACAACCTGGGTAACGTGTATATGAGTGACCCAATAAATCATATCATTCGTAAGCTAACGCTCACCGGGGAAATCATCACCCTTTCCGGTAAAGCAGGTGAGACAGGGAGCTTGGATGGAATGGGAGTAAATGCCCGATTCAACACACCCATGGGCATTGCCGTAGACCATGCTAATAATATTTATGTTGCTGATAATGGAAGTCAAACTATCCGAAAAATCCTTCCGAGCGGTTTAGTGGTTACAATTGCTGGCGCCCCTGGAGAATTAGGCAGTGACGATGGCAACTCCTCGGTTGCACGCTTTTACTCCCCTATTGGAATCGCGATTGATTCGAGAGATAACCTCTTTATTCTTGATGATCATGATAAGAGTGTCCGGAAGATTTCTACGGATGGATTCGTCAGTACTTTTGTGGGAGCAACCGGGTACCCATCCCATATGTCAAATCCCCGTGGAATTGCCATCGACCAGCTCAACAATATTTACATTACAGATCAATCAACCATCATGAAAATATCACCTGACGGAAACGATGCAACGATAGCTGGAAGTTATAATCAAAAAGGGTATACGGATGGTTCTGGCGCATCTGCAGGATTTAACTTTCTTGAAGGCATTGCCGTAGATTCGTCAAATAATCTTTATGTGACCGATTCAGGAAACAATATGATCAAACTCATTAACCCGGAAGGTCAGGTCACTACCATCGCGGGCTTACCCGGAATTTCAAACCACAGAGATGGCCCTGCAACCAATGCCCTATTCTGGGTTCCCACTGGGATCACGGTAGACAGCAGTGGAAACGTATTTGTAACCGAAGGTTATCCAACGATTCGTAAGATTACGCCTCTCAAATGAACCCCTAAAACTTCATCTCCGGGATCTCACCCTCAATGATGAGAGTGGCTTCAGTTGCCTTCACAATTTGTTCAACCGTGACTCCAGGCGCTCGCTCCAGGAGCTTAAGACCTTTGGGAGTAACATCCATGACTGCAAACTCTGATACAATTCGGTTCACACAATTCTTTCCTGTAAGAGGCAGGTCACACTTTTTTAAGACCTTACTTTTTCCATCTTTTGAAACATGTTGCATGGCTACGACCACGCGCTTTGCTCCTGCGACGAGATCCATCGCTCCGCCCATCCCCTTCACGAGTTTTCCAGGGATCATCCAGTTCGCAAGGTCACCCTTTTCGTCCACTTCCATCGCACCGAGAACCGTGAGATCAATTTTCCCCGCGCGAATCATCGCGAAAGAATCTGCACTGGAAAAGAAGGAAGCACCCGGAATCACAGTGACCGTTTCTTTCCCCGCGTTGATTAGATCTGGATCCACTTCTGCTTCGGTCGGATAGGGTCCAAGTCCTAAAATCCCGTTCTCACTTTGAAGTACCACTTCGATCCCGGCAGGAATATAATTCGCAACGAGTGTGGGTATTCCAATTCCAAGATTAACATAGAATCCATCTTGCAGCTCTTGTGAAATTCGCATTGCAATTTGCTCACGAGATAAACTCATTTTGCACCTCCTGCATGTAAAACCTTACGCTCAATGCGTTTCTCAAATTTCTCACCCTGAAAAATGCGGTGAACATATACTCCCGGCAAATGAATTTCATCAGGCTTCAGTGCGCCGACAGTAACCAATTCTTCAACCTCGACAATGGTAATTTTCCCAGCCATGGCACAGAGTGGATTAAAATTACGGGATGTTTTTCTAAAGACCAAGTTCCCCATGGCATCACCCTTCCAGGCTTTCACAATCCCGAAGTCGCCAATAATCCCTTTTTCGAGTATGTATTTGCGGCCATCAAACTCGCGCTCTTCTTTCCCCTCTGCAATCAAAGTCCCCACGCCAGTAGGAGTATAGAACCCAGGAATTCCAGCCCCACCCGCACGAAGTCTTTCGGCAAGCGTTCCTTGAGGAGCAAACTCAAGCTCAAGCTCTCCTGAGATCACGAGCTGCTCAAACAGTTTGTTCTCGCCGACATAGCTTGAAATCATTTTCTTAACTTGCTTCTTTTCCAGCATCAGGCCGATCCCAAAACCATCCACGCCAGCATTATTAGAAACACAAGTGAGGTTCTTAACCCCTTTACGAACCAGAGCCGCAATTGAGTTCTCTGGAATTCCACACAGTCCGAAACCACCCATGGTTAAAATGGCGCCGTCAAAGATATCCTTTACTGCCTCATCTGGACCCGCAACAATTTTGCTCATTCCCTTTTTCATGGATGCCCCTTTAGTTCGTACTAAATTAATTCTACCGTAAGTGCCGTTGCTTCTCCGCCACCGATACAAATCCCAGCGAGACCGCGTTTCTTACCGAGGTCCTTGAGCGCTGAAATGAGCGTGATGACAATCCGAGCCCCTGAGGCGCCAATCGGATGGCCAAGGCTGATTGCCCCACCCCAAACATTTATTTTTTCGTGCGGAATATTCAGCTCTTTTTGGGCCGCCATCGCAACCACTGCAAAAGCTTCGTTCACTTCAAAAAGATCTACATCTTCCATTTTCCAAGCGGCTTTTTCCACCGCACGCTTCATCGCTGATGCAGGAGCCGTCGTAAACCATTCCGGCGCCTGAGCATGAGTTGCTTGGGAAACAATTTTTGCAATGGGCTTTAATCCGAGACTCTTTGCTCGCTCAGCACTCATCATCACCACTGCGGCCGCCCCATCATTTAAAGTGGAAGCATTGGCTGCCGTGACCGTTCCCGCTTTATCAAAAACAGGCTTCAACGTTGGTATTTTATCAAACTTTACTTTAGCAGGACCTTCATCCTGATCCACGAGTACCGACTCTCCTTTAGCTCCTGGAATAGAAATAGGGGCTAATTCATTTACAAATTTTTTCTCGGCCTGAGCTTTTTGAGCCCGCTTAAAACTTTCAATCGCAAATGCATCTTGGGCTTCACGGGTGAAGTGCATTTCTTTTGCGCAAAGCTCACCGCAATTACCCATATGTTGATTATTGTACGGATCCCAAAGTCCATCATGAATCATGGAGTCTACGACTTGGGCATTACCCATGCGAAATCCGCCCCGTGCAGCAGGCATGAGGTAAGGCGCGTTTGACATACTCTCTTGTCCTCCCGCAACTACGATTTCACTCTCTCCAGTGATGAGGGATTGCACCCCAAGCATGATTGCTTTCATTCCACTTCCACATACCTTGTTGATGGTGAGAGCAGGAGTTGAGTTTGGAATCCCTGCATAAATCATCGCCTGGCGAGCAGGAGCTTGGCCGACGCCTCCTGTAAGCACGTTCCCCATGATGACTTCTGAGACTTGCTCAGGTTTTACGCCCGAACGGCTCAGTGCTTCTTTGATCGCATGCGCTCCAAGGCGAGTAGCCGAGAGGCTAGAAAGCGCTCCTTGAAAACTTCCAATTGGAGTACGAGCAAATCCCACAATAACAATTTCTTTAGTCATGGCCACACTCTAGCGAAAGCACTTCTTGCTTGCAACAAAGAGCCCTTAGGATTATTCGAAAAACATGTGTAAATTATCCTATCTTTTGCTCACCGCATTGATTTCAAACACCAGCTTTGGAAGCCCCTTCACTCCGACGGATCTTCCGGACCTCGTCGACCGCATGGCGCCCTCCGCCGTGCATATTTCGACCAAGATGGATCAGCGGAAACAATTCAAGATGGCGGGCTGGGGTGACTTCTTTCAATCTTTTGGAATTCCCGAAGACCAACAGGCCGGATCGCTAGGGACAGGATTCATCATTGATATGGATGGATCAATCCTCACGAATTATCACGTCATTGAGCAAGCGGCTGAAAATCAAGCCGTCGATATCGTCGTTACCTTAAAAGACAAACGACAATTTAGTGCAAAAATTATCGGGAAGGACTCAAAAACCGACATAGCGCTTTTAAAGCTCAGAGATCAAGCGGGCCGCACGCCTGCAATGATTCTTCCTGCGAAACTAGGCGATTCTGAAAAAGTTCGTATCGGGGAGCCCGTCATTGCCATTGGAAATCCCTTTGGTCTCGACTATTCGGTTTCTGCGGGAATCATCTCCTCAAAAAATCGAAATATTGGACAAGGACCCTTTGATAATTACCTCCAGACCGATGCGGCCATTAACCCCGGAAACAGCGGAGGCCCCCTTTTTAACACGAAGGGAGAAGTCATTGGAATCAACTCCGCCATCTTCTCACGCTCAGGCCAATTTGGTGGGATCGGATTTGCGATTCCCATCAATGACGCAAAAAGTGTCTTAGAGAAACTTAAAAAATTTGGTCGCGTGCCACGTCCTTGGCTCGGAGTCATTACCCGACAAGTGACCCCAACCCTCTCCTATGTTTACAACCTCCCAGCTGAACAAGGGATTCTGGTATTAAATCTCATCCAATCCGCACCTGCCGACACCCAAGGCATTCGAGTGGGTGATATTTTGATCGAACTGAATGGTAAAAAAATCACGGAACTCGCGGAACTTGAGCGCGAAATGGCGAAACTTAAGCCCAATGATTCAGCACAATTCACTATACAAAGAGGCGCCCGGAAGCTAAAAACGAGCGTCAAACTCGAGGAATTTCCACCCCAATTGAATCGAGTACGCGAGGGAGTCATTTAAGTTATGAAATGGGAACGCAGAAACAAAACGAAAACCACTGGTCCTGAACCGATTCCAGGACAGATGCCTGTCGATTACTTAAAACTCGTGGAAGAGACTCTTACGCAAGCTCTCGAACCGGGATTGGCAGAAATCAAAAAGACGCACCAAGAATCTTACTTCAAAGCTCATGGAGCAATTTACGCGGATGAGATCTTACTTGCGATTACCCTCTCTCACGGTCCGAATCAAATTGCGGCAACGACCGTTTACTCGAGTGCTGATTACAATCCCAATCAAGAAGTTCCAGCGTTAACAGACGTGCTTGCAGCCTGTCTCGACTCCATTGGCACAGTATTTGGATTTTACCTAGACCCCGCATCCCCTGAAAAAGTGGCTCAGATCGCTCACCAATCCTTAGGTGCCCTTGAAGAAGCCCCCTTTGAATGGACGCCTACTGAGATCGAAAACACCCATAAAATTTCGGTATTCGTAAAACTCGATAAATCAAACCCGACTCTCGACGCACTTGCGGATGAATGGCTTAAGAAAAATGATCCTCATTACCAGGAACAATTGGAAAAGAAAGAAAATCGCAACCTCACTGAAGCGGAAGAGTTTTTAGATGAGCGCCTGCAGGCGATTAAGAACGCGAAATCCGGCACGAGCTCTGGCGGCGGCCCCATTACGCACTAATCAAATCTTAAGCAGACCGAGCTCCATGGAGGGAGAACTGCTGAGTAAGATCATCTTTGAGGTTGATTAGAATTCGGAATCGCCGAAATCGTCGTCTTCTTTGCGGATACTTCCAATCAAAGAATCGATAGAATCTCCGTCGTAATCTAAATCGTCAATCGACTCATCGAGTTCTAGATCATGGATTACTTTATTGAAGTTCACTTCACTGGTGAGATCCTGGCGAATGACATCGATATACTTGTCCGGATATTTGCTCACCAATTCTTCGATGTACTGGTTGAGCTTTCCTTCTTTAAGGATCATTTCTTTACGCTTAATTTTCTTCCAGTTCTTGATGTAATCAAGACGGCAATAGCCTTTAGTGGTCGATTGATTCTCGCATCCGGTTTCACGGCACATTTTCTCATTGTACGCGAGCTGAGCCGCAGCTTTTGACAGCTTAGCAACTTTTGGCGCTTTACCTTTAGTCAAGACCGCAGGTGCCGCCACTGGAGCCGGAACCGTTTTTCCTTTTACAGGCGCCGCTACTGCAGCTTTCGGAAGTTCTTTTTTAATTTCTTTTTTAGGAGCCACTTTCGCCGGAGCAGCGGCTTTTACTGCTGGAGCAGCTTTCGCCTTCTTCGACGACTTCAAGTCTACTTTCGGAGCAGGCTTCGCTGCCTTTGGGGCTGGCTTAGTTGCTTTAGGAGCGACCTTGGTCTGAGGTTTTTTTGAAGACTTGGGAGCCATCGCCTTCACCAAGCCTTTGGCGAGCTTTTTCACTTGCCCAAGAACTTTAGTCGGGCTTTTAGTCTTGCTTTTGATATTATTCATTTTTTTCGGAGCGGACTTCGCTTTTTTCATCGTGGATGATCCCCAGTAGTACTTGGGTGCCCCAAAGCGACAGGAGCGTCAAGCTTTTTCTTGACAACTCCCCGTTTTTAGTTGATTTTCATAGCTCTTAAAAATTATCGAAAGGGTTATGGACCATGGCAGTTCCTAAGAAAAAAAGTTCACGTAGTCGTCGTAACATGCGCCGTTATTCAGCGGCATACAAGTTAGATCCAATTTCTGAAACCACTTGTGCGTTCACTCACACACCAGTGCGCTCACATACAGTTTCAATCAAAGCGATCAAAGAAGGCTTGTTTGAAGCTCGTAAAAAAACCAAGTCTAAAGCTGCTACCGCTCAGGCGTAATCAGTTTCGATTGGAAAAATAAAATTTAAAAAAGCTCCCGGTGAATCATGTTCATACTGGGAGTTTTTCTTTTTTGGAGGTTCCAAATGAAGGCAGGATTTTTTCCGGGACAAGGCTCCCAAAGCGTCGGAATGGGCAAGCAGTTCTACGATGAATTCACTGTATTCAGACAAACCATCGAAGAGGCCTCAGATTCACTCGGTATGAATCTGAAGGGTTTGCTTTTTGAGGGGCCTGAGAGTGAACTCACCCTTACAGAAAACGCTCAGCCCGCAATCCTTGCGGTCTCCACCGGTTGTTTTCGTGTGGCCGAAATGGAGCTGGGGTTAAAAACTGAGATCAACCTGGGGCACTCTCTGGGTGAATACTCCGCTCTCGTTGCCTGTGAAGCCATTCCTTTTGGGAATGCGATCAGCTGGGTTCAGTCTCGCGGCCAAGCGATGCAAAAAGCTGTTCCAATTGGTGAAGGAACGATGAGTGCTGTGATCGGCGCCGAAGACCTCCAAGTTGAGACCTGGTGCAAAGAGGCCACGCTTCTTGCCGCTGAAGCCCGAAAAAGCCAGGGAACTGCCCTTAGCGTTCCCTGCTCAGTCGAATGCGCAAACTTCAATGCTCCTGGGCAAATCGTTGTTTCCGGTTCGGTAGATGCGATCGAAGCGCTCGAGAAACTCATCCAAGGATTGGGAATTCGTGGAGTCATGGTGAAACGCCTGAGCGTGAGCGCTCCATTCCATAGTTCGCTCATGAAACCTGCTCGCTCCGTCATGGAGAGCATCTTTAAGGAAGCCCTGAATCAGGGGCAACTCACTCCCCTTCAAACTTCTTACATTCCAAATCGCACTGCCATTAAGACGAGCGAAATGGGATTAATCTTTCCCCTCCTTGCCGAGCAAGTGGATCATTCCGTCCTTTGGAAACAAAGCGTGGAGACGCTCATGATTTCTCAGTGCTCAGTTGCGTTTGAGTTTGGTCCAGGAAAAGTTCTCCAAGGACTCGCCAAGCGAATCGCAAAGGGAAAAGAAGTGAAATTCGAAACCTATCCGATCTTCGATCTTGAGACACTGAAAGCAGCTGAGGGAGTGATTCGCCAATGACTACAGAAACACAAAAAGGAATGGCTCTTGTCACCGGCTCTTCTCGCGGCATCGGAGCCGGGATTGCACAGAAGTTGGGTGCCCTGGGTTACCATGTTTTAGTGAACTACGTTTCAAACGAAGCAAAAGCAATCGAAGTGGTCGATAAAATTATTGCCGCGGGCGGTAGCGCAGAGCCTCTTCGATTTGACGTTTCTAACGAAGAAGAAATCAGTTCGGCTTTTGAGCTGATCGCCAAAAAAGGAATGCCGCTGCAAGTGCTCGTCAATAACGCAGGAATTTCAGAGGACAGCTTAATCCTGCGCCTCAAAAAAGACTCGCTAGACCGTATTCTTCAAACTAACCTCGTCAGCGCCATTCTTTGCTCGAAGGAAGCAGCAAAGCTCATGATGAAGGCTCGGACGGGCTCTATTATTCAGATCTCTTCCGTCGTTGGGGAAATGGGAAATGCAGGACAAGTGGCTTATGCCTCGGCAAAGGCCGGGATGATTGGCTTAACTAAAAGTCTGGCGAAAGAGCTCGCCTCCCGTCAAATTCGCGTGAATGCAGTAACCCCAGGATACATCGAAACTGAGATGACGGGTGCTCTCACCGAGGCTCAAAAGCTCGCAATTACTGAAAAAATCCCACTCGGAACCCTGGGGCAAGCTAGTGATATAGCTGAAATCGTTGGATTTTTATCATCAAACGCGTCCAAATACATCACCGGGCAGGTCATTGGGGTAAACGGCGGCCTTTACATTTAGTCCCATTCACATTAGAAGTATCCAATCGTTTTATTTTCAGAATAAGGAGAAGACAGCAATGTCAGCGAATACAGAAGAAAGAGTACGTACGATCATTTGTGACCAACTAGCGGTTGAGTCAGAAAAAGTAAAGCCTGCTGCGTCTTTTATTGAAGACCTCGGTGCAGACAGCTTGGATATTGTTGAGCTTGTAATGACCATGGAAGAAGAATTCGACATGGACATTCCAGATGAAGAAGCTGAAAAAATGAAAACTGTGGGAGATGTCATCAACTACATCAACGCTAAAGCTAGCGCCAACCACTAAGATTTTTTAAAATCGAAAATGTTTTTAGATCAAGCCTCACTCCTCGGAGTGGGGCTTTTTTATTTACTGCGCAATATCGCCGCGTCACCAACGTCAAAATACTGCTTTTTCACCTTCCCATTTCATCTCAGCCTTGGTTAAATCTCGGCATGTCTCGTTTTGGAAAAAACCGTGTTGTTGTTACTGGAATTGGCATCGTAAGCCCCGTTGGACTCACCCGAGAAAGCTCTTGGTCTTCCATCAAAGAAGGGAAGTCCGGCATTAGTCAGATTTCACTCTTTGATCCGAAAGACTGTGCCTGTCAGATTGCTGGTGAGGTGAAAAACTTTAGCTCAACCACGCTTCTTGAGACCCCTCTCTACCCTCGAGGGAAAGATCAACCTCCTGTCACTCAAGCCGTGGCTCCAAAAGATGTGAAGCGAATGGATCGATTTATTCACCTTGCACTCGTTGCAGGCGTTGAAGCTTACATCGACTCAGGTCTCGATGAGGCCCGTGATCAAATCTCTGCCACCGAGATTGGAATCAACATTGGTGTTGGAATGGGTGGACTCCCTGGAATCGAAGACACCCATAACACTCTTCGTGATAAAGGAATTAGAAGAATTTCTCCCTTCTTTATTCCGCAAGTGATCCCCAATTTAGCTGCAGGCCAACTTTCAATTTTGTTGAACACTCAAAACACCAACTACTGCTCAGTTTCTGCGTGTGCATCGAGCGCACATTCCATCGGCGAATCCTACCGGACCATTCAACGAGGCGAAGCCACGGTGATGTTTGCAGGGGGCGCTGAATCGGTCGTGTGCGCGCTTGGGATTGGAGGATTCGCAGCCATGCGTGCCCTTTCTACCCGCAATGATGAGCCCACCAAAGCCTCTCGCCCCTTTGATACGGGACGCGATGGATTTGTCATGGGAGAAGGCGCTGCGGTCCTGATCTTAGAAGAATATGAATTCGCTAAAAAGCGTGGCGCAAAAATATACGGTGAAATTGCGGGCTATGGTGCAACTTCTGATGCCTATCATATTACCGCCCCCCTTGAAGACGGGGACGGGGGTTACAGAGCGATGAAAAACGCCATGTCTGAGTCAGAGCTTCCTCTGGATTCCATTGACTACATCAATACTCATGGGACCTCAACTCCACTTGGAGATATTCAAGAAGCACTCGCAGTAAAGAGACTCTTCCCGAATGCTCAGAATCTTCATTTGAGCTCTACAAAATCAATGACCGGGCACTTGCTTGGATCTGCGGGTTCTATTGAAGCTGCATTTTCTCTCCTCGCCATTCGAGACTCCATTATTCCGCCCACGATTAATTTAGAAAACATTGAACCCAAGTGTGCTGAAACGGGACTCAACTTCACTCCGAACACTGCGGTTCAAAAGCCGGTGAAACTTGCGATGAGCAACAGCTTCGGGTTTGGGGGCACTAACGTTTCTCTCCTCTTCAAGAAGGTAGAGCATTAATTCATGAACCTCTTCATCGCATCTGACCACGCTGGATTCGAACTGAAAGAGAGCCTGAAAGCCCTGGCACCGAACTTAGGGATCACGCTTACGGATCTCGGCACTCACTCAAAAGAAAGCGTAGATTATCCCGATTATGCGAATGCGCTTTGCAAAGCACTCATTCAAGCAGGCGCAGAAACGCATTTAGGTGTTTTAATTTGTGGAAGTGGCGTTGGGGTCAGTATCGCTGCAAATCGACATCCTCAAATTCGGGCGGTCCTTGCAGAGACCGCCGAAATCGCAGCGCTTGGACGTGAGCACAATCACGCGAACGTCCTGTGCCTTGGAGCACGGTTCTTAGATACCCCTAAAGCCGCAGTCATTTTAAAAGCATTTATCGAAGCGAAACCCGACCCAGGAGAACGCCATGTCCGTCGGGTAATTAAACTTAAAGGAACATCATCATGAGCAATCAATTTTTTTGGAACAGTCTTCAGCAACAAGATCCTGAGATTTTCGGAGCGATTCAAAAAGAGTCGGCCCGTGAAGAGGACGGTTTAGAGCTCATCGCATCGGAAAACTATGCTTCGCGCGCAGTGATGGAAGCTCAAGGCTCTATCCTCACCAATAAATATGCAGAAGGCTATCCAGGAAAACGCTACTATGGTGGGTGCACTAACGTAGATGTTGCAGAGAGTCTTGCGATTGAACGGGTCTGTAAACTTTTCGGATCGGAAGCAGCGAACGTTCAACCTCATTCAGGATCGAGTGCTAACATGGGCGTTTATCACTCTCTCCTTTCTCCAGGTGACACCATCTTAGGCATGAGCTTATCTCACGGCGGTCACTTGACCCACGGAAGTCCTGTCAATTTTAGTGGAAAACTTTTCAAAGCATTTCACTATGGCCTGAATGCTGAAACAGACCTTCTCGATTACAATGTCATTCGTGAGATGGCAAAGAAAGAGCGCCCGAAAGTAATCATTGCTGGAGCGAGTGCTTATGCCAGAATTATTGATTTCAAAATCTTTGGAGAAATCGCAAATGAAGTGGGCGCAAAACTCGTTGTCGACATGGCTCACATCGCAGGGCTCGTTGCCGCCGGGCTTCACCCGAGTCCCATCCCCCATGCAACTTACACTACTTCTACCACACACAAGACCTTGCGGGGACCACGTGGCGGAATCATTCTCTGCTCACAAGAGAATTTGAAACCTGTAAACTCTTTGATCTTCCCGGGCATTCAGGGAGGCCCTCTCATGCAAGTGATTGCAGCAAAAGCGGTCGCATTCCAAGAAGCGCTTCGACCTGAGTTCAAAACTTACCAAGAACAAGTAATTAAAAATGCTAAAGTGCTTGCGGAATCTTTGATGGGACTTGGATTTAAGCTGATTACCAATGGTACTGATAACCATCTCATGCTCGTTGACCTCGCACAAAGTCTTGATCAGCAGACTACCGGAAAAGAAGCAGAAGCGTGGTTAGATCTAGCCGGCATCACGGTAAACAAGAACACCGTTCCGAATGAGAAACGCTCACCCTTTATTACGAGCGGAATTCGAATCGGTACTCCCGCAATGACCACTCGAGGATTAAAAGAATCTGAAATGAAACAAGTCGCCGCTTGGATCAAAGAGGCCATTGAATCAAAAGGCTCACCGGAAACCCTTTCTAACATCAAGGGACAAGTGAAAGAACTTTGCCATCGTTTCCCAGTCTACGGAGCTTAAAATGATTTTTGATCACGCATTTGAAACTGAAGCCCAAATTGAAATCCGCGAGCTTGCTCGTAAATTTAGTCGCGAAAAAATCGCCCCTATCGTTGAACATGACGAAGAGACGGAAACCTTTCGACGTGAAATTATCCAGGGTCTCGGAGAATTAGGACTGACCGGTATTCCTACCTCAGATGACTTCGGCGGAGCAGGGCTCGGTTATCAGGAATACATTGGGGCGATTGAAGAAATTGCAGCTGCAAGCGGATCCTACGCGGTCAGTATTGCTGTCTCGGGACTTCCACAAGTGATTCTGGAACAACAAGGAAATGAATTTCAAAAAAAGAAATACATCCCGAAGCTCGCAAGCGGCGAATGGGTCGGATCCTTTGTTCTTTCTGAAGCAGGTAGCGGCTCTGATGCCGCAAGCCTTCGTACAACTGCTGTAAAAAACGGCGATTCTTACCTTTTAAACGGAACGAAGCTCTGGATCACCCAAGCCGATTCTGCTGATGTATTCATAGCCATGGCGAGAACCGGCGGCCCTGGAGCAAAAGGCGTCTCCGCATTTATCCTTGAAAAAGGAATGCCGGGAATCAAAATGGGCAAAAGGGAAAAGAAAATGGGCATGAGCATTTCTCATACCATGGAAGTCCTTTTGGAAAACGTAAAGGTGCCAGCTGAAAACTTAATCGCGAATGAAGGCGATGGGATGAAGGTTGCGTTTGCAGCTCTCGATTCTGGTCGAATCACGATTGCTGCCACAGCCCTTGGAATCGCACGATCTGCAATTGAAGCCGCTCGAAGCCATGCAAACTTGCGTGAACAATTTGGAAAGCCAATCCTTGATTTTCAAGGCGTTGGCTTCATGCTCGCGGATATGCTCAATGACTATCAGGCTGCAAAACTCATGGTACAAAAAGCAGCGATGCTGAAGGATTCAGGAAAACCCTTTTCACTTCAGGCCGCTCAAGCAAAAGTAGTCGCGACGGATATGGCGATGAAGGTAACGACGGATGCAGTACAGATTCTTGGGGGCTCAGGCTATACTCAAGAATTCCCAGTAGAGCGCCACATGCGTGAAGCGAAGATGCTTCAGATTGTAGAAGGAACCAATCAGATTCAACGTCTGGTGATTTCTCGCGCCTTAAAACAGGTTTAAGATATCCCTATTTTCATGGTTTTTTTAGCCTCATTCCGCTAAAGTATGAGCCATGTCAATTACAGCTTCACGATTTGGTAGTTCTCCCCTTCTCCTTGACTGGAGCGGCATTCAAACTGAACTCAATCCAGAATTGAGATCCCAGTCTTTTTCCACCTGGCAAACCACGCTTGAGAAATTGAGAAATCAGGTCTCAGGATTTTATAACGCCGTAATCGATACGGAGCTTTCACAAATCGAAGCCTCAGAGTCTCTCGCGAAAAAGTTTAGAGAAGACGCGAGGATTAAAAATTGTCTCTTCATCGGAATTGGCGGGAGCAGCCTTGGACCGATGTGCTTGATTGATTCCTTGAAGCATCTCGCCAGTTCTCCGATCCAATTTCATTTTTTTGAAAATCCAGATCCCATTGACTGGAACTATCGCATTCAAAGACTCAATCCGAGCGAGACCCTCGTCTGTGTCGTGACCAAATCCGGCACGACTTACGAGACCCTCTCCATCTTCATGCTTGCTTACGATTGGCTCACTCGTTCACTGGGAGCAAACCAAGCAGCAAAGCAGACAGTGGCAATTACGGACCCTGAAAAAGGCGAGCTGCTCGAGTTTGCAAAAAAAGAACAGATTTCAACGCTCAAAATTGCACCGTCCGTAGGTGGTCGTTATAGCATCTTTACTCCAGTTGGGCTATTCGCGGGATGTCTCGCAGGCCTTGACATGCGCGCTTTCTTAAACGGCGGCAAAAAAATTCGAGACTACTGCGACAAGGCGACCGCAGAGAAAAATCTATTTCTGACTTGGGCCCAAGCACTCTACACCCGTAAGGACACTCATCCCACCCATGTCATGATGCCTTACTCCACTCCCCTCAGATTGCTCGGAAGTTGGTGGGTGCAGCTCTGGTCTGAGAGTCTCGGAAAAGATGGCAAAGGCTTTACGGCAATCCCATCTTTAGGCGCGATTGACCAGCACTCCATGCTTCAACTCTTGCGTGACGGCCCCAACGATAAAGTCATTTGGTTTGTAAACGTCCAGGATTTCAAAACCTCTGTTCCGATTCCATCAATCCAATTTAAAGTCAAAACCTTTGACCTACTGGAAGGACAAGAGCTGGGAAGCCTGCTCGACACCGAATTCAGGGCCATTCAAAAAGTAATGAAAAACCAAGGCCGTCCTTCGATTCAGATTCAAATGGACTCTATTTCAGAAGAATCCATGGGGGCGATGCTCTTCTCTCTCTCGATACTCACTGCGTATATGGGAGACCTCATGGGTGTGAACCCCTTTGATCAACCCGGAGTAGAAGAAGGAAAAATATATATCCGGGACACTCTGGAGCAGAATAAAAGGCGAATGAAGGAAGATCGAGAGGATCCCGATACAGTGCACCGACTCAGACTTCATCGCGAATAAGCAATTAAAACTGAAGATAGCATCAAAAAAATGACGGGATTAACTCCTCTTTCCAAGGCATTTTCTTTCATTTAGTATAGGAATAGCCATGGCAAACAGTGACTTTGATTCTAAAGACAGAACAGCAATATTGGGTTTCGACCAAGAGACCATCAATCGCGAGCTCCAAAAAGCAAAGGAACAGCCCGCGTGCCTGATTTTAATTCGAGGCACCCCTCAGGGTCACCGCTTCTTTATCACCGCTGATGAAATGATCATTGGGCGAGATCCAGCCGCCGACATTTCTATCCCTGATGCTTCCATTTCAAGAAAACACGCGAAAGTCACTCGCTCGGGAAATGATGTGACCATCGAGGATCTCGGATCTTCAAACGGAACTTCAATTAACGGTAAGAAACTAGAG
>CAIOKW010000238.1 GCA_903858975.1 Oligoflexia bacterium
AGCCGGAGCTTCTGGCTTCTCCGCAGGCTTCTCAGCGCCTTTGTCCGCAACCTTCTCAGACGCTTGAGCTTTATTATCGCTTGATTCTTTTGAGGTCTCGGCTACACCCATTACAATGGGAGCTGAAATGAATGCGAGGAGTGCTAGTACAGGAAGGAGTTTGGAATTCATGCGATCTCCTCTTCCTGGTCAATGGGTCCGTGGTTCAATCGTGCACGCATCGTAATCAAATCATCCAAGCCCTTTTGCTCAAGCCGAGACTGTTCGATCTTAAATTCTTCCATCGCTTTTTCCTTCAAGCGGTCAATCATCATGCGCTCTCTTCGAGCTGTAATGTACTGGCGCATCGCTTGATCCAAAAATCGACGTGAACGAATGATGGCCTGATCTGCACGAATAATGTTTTGTTTCAGCCCTAAAATGTAATCTTCAGCAAGGCGAATCTCATTGATACTCGAATCACGAGATGCGAGCTCATTCTTTTGCAAAAAAGCACTCTGCTTTTTAGACAGTAAGTCTTTCTTTGCATTAATTTTCTCTTGATAAGCACGCTGACAAAGGGAGAGCTCTTCAAGCATCTTTTGCTCTTTTTGCGTTCTTACCTTTTCGACTGATTCCAGATGAAACTTAAATTTAGCCATACCTATATTTAATTTTTATCTATTATTTAATAATTATCTAGACTGAAAAGATTACCTACTTGCGTTGATTCGCGTGGGCAAAAGCTTCCCCTGTACGAACGATCCCATGGAGGAGACCTAGGGACTCGGAAAAATCTGCCGACTCCGCTACCTTTTGGCGTAGGTAACCCTGAATTCGGTCGTGAACAGCAACAGCTTGGTCAATTTTTGGATTACTCCCTTTGGCATAGGCACCGATATTGATAATATCTTCAGCCTGCTTATAGACCGCCATCCATTCTTTCACTTGTCCAGACCAGCTTCGATGCTCTTCAGAGGTCACCGCATTCATGACTCGTGACGCTGAGGCAAGAATATCAATTGCGGGAAAATGATTTTGTTGAGCTAACTTACGGGAAAGAACAATGTGTCCATCCAAAATAGATCGAGCTGCATCGGCAATGGGTTCGTCCATATCGTCCCCATCCACCAAAACAGTATAGAGACCCGTAATGCTCTTTCCATTGGCACCCGTACCCGCCCTCTCTAAAAGACGGGGGAGCTGCGCGAAAACACTTGGCGTATACCCCTTTGAAGCGGGCGGTTCTCCGAGGGACAAGCCAATTTCTCGCTGGGCCATACAAAAGCGGGTCACTGAGTCCATCATCAGGAGGACATCATTGTTTTGATCTCTAAAATACTCGGCGATGGTCGCTGCTAGAAAGGAAGCTCTAGTTCGCACGAGGGCTGAACTATCTGAAGTTGCGACAATCACAACCGAGCGTTTTAATCCCTCAGGGCCTAAATCTCTTTCGATAAATTCACGAACCTCACGTCCCCGCTCTCCAATTAAGGCGATGACGTTAATATCCGCAGAGGTATTTCGGGCCATCATGCCGAGGAGTACAGACTTCCCGACTCCTGATCCCGCCATAATCCCCATTCGCTGACCTTTCCCACAAGAAAGCAAGCCATTAATGGCGCGTACCCCAAGATCCAAGGGCTCTTCAATCATGGTTCTAGAAAGCGGATCGGTTGGCTTCCGATAAAGCGATCGATGTTCACTTTCAATTTCGGGTGAAAAAACAGGACCCAATCCATCAATGGGATTCCCTCTTCCATCAATCACACGCCCAAGCAAACTCATAGATACTTGTGCCGTTGAAGCCCGCTCTTTTAATCTCACAATGCTGTCATTATTAATCCCAGAAACCTCATTAAAAGGCATGAGATAGGCTCGTTTGTCTTTAAATCCTACAATCTCGGCCTCTACGGGCTCAGCAAAGCGATCATGCTCATTCAGAATAACATCGCAGATACTGCCAATACTGGCTCCCGGCAAATAGGCCTCATAAAGAAGTCCTAAAGTTTTCGTAATTTTCCCTGCCTCATCATAAAGCATCGTCTGCGCCAGACGCTCCTCATAACGCTTCTGAGAAATTTCAAACTTCATGATTCTCCCAACGCCTTTTCAACTGAACTCAATTGGGTTTCGACGCTGGCATTGACCCGACTGAGGTCGGTTTCAACCTTACATCCCCCGAGTAGAAGTTCATCAGACGCTTCAATTTGAATGTTTTTAAGATCAGGAATCAGCGCCTTCAGATGATCTTTAATTTGCTCTAAATTCTCAAAGTCTTGCCTACTGATTTTGATACGAATATTATCTTTAGCGCCCATTTTCTCAACGACATGGCCCAGGAGACGCTTTACATACTCACGATCTGTAGTCAGTTCCTTTAAAAGAATTTGCTTACTGACTTGGAAAACCAACTGAATCAGGAAAGCCTCATTCGCAACGTAGAGGTCTTTTTTTATTTCATCAAACTGTGCGATCAGAGTTGAGAACTGATCTTGCATCGGCTGTACCCGTTCGAGATATTCTTTCTCAGCTGAGCCTTGCCCCTCTACTCGCCCCTGCTCAAACCCTTTTGCATAGGCTTCTTCACTGAGGCGGGCGAGACGCTCGTCTACCTCAGCTCTGACCATGCCCTCGACATGACTTCGTTCTTCTTGCTCCACGCCCAACAACCTCTTTGCCGCTGGGTGAAGATTAAAATGCGAATTAGCATTTACATCCGTATTTGCAAGCGTTCCGAACTGTTTCTTCACTTGCTCATAGTCATTGGCCACTTCACCCGTCAGAGCTCTTGGCTTGAATGCCTTGATCTCTACCGCTCCAGAAGTAAGCTTGTTAGGCTTATAGGAGTTTGCGCTAGGATTTTCATTTGAATCGCTCATTAAACGAGTGCATCCTCTCCACCGCCACGACTAATAATCAACTTACCTTCGGTCTCAAGACGTTTAGCCGCATTCACAATCTCTTGCTGAGCAGTTTCCACATCCGACAGCCGTACTGGAGGCATTGCCGCAAGGTCCTCACGCAACAAATCGGCCGCACGTTTCGAGATATTCTTGAAAATCTTTTCTTTGATACTCTCGGGTGCAGTTTTCATTGCCACCGTTAACTTGTCGTTTGGAACTTCTTTGAGCAAAGTCTGCATTCCACGATCGTCGATAAGCACAATATCCTCGAATACGAACATTAAGCGACGAATCTCTTCGGCAAGTTGAGGATCGCGCTCCTCCACCCGAGACATAATTCCCTGCTCGGTACCCTTGTCCATGACGTTCAACATTTCTGCAATTGGCGACACACCACCCAACTGTTGAGTATCGATAGAGCCCAAGGTCGCAAGTTCTTGTTTCAAGATCTCGTCCACCTGAGATAACAAAGATGGTGAAATAAAATCGAGATTTGCAATACGAAGTACCACTTCTGTTTGCACGGGCTCAGGGAGTTTCTTTAACACTTCACACTTCTTGTCGGGACTTAAGTGAGCCAATACGACCGCAGTAGTTTGCGGATGCTCATTCACTAGGAAG
>CAIOKW010000239.1 GCA_903858975.1 Oligoflexia bacterium
AAATCGCTCTCGAAAAAGCTCAAAAGCAAATTAAAGCGCTTGATCAAAAAGAGAACTCTCAATCCGAGCTGGTTGCAAAACTCCAAAGGCAAATGTCGGAAGTGGAACTCCAATTTCAAGAAAACCGCCTGACGACAGAAAAGTTGGGCCATGATAAAGCGGTTCTCAGTGAAAAATTAGCTAGTTTCAGTAAGCAAAACGAAGGACTGAAAAAGGAATACGAGACTTTAGTTGGAAAATACAACCAAGTGAGTGCTCATTCAAAAGGTATTGCAGATGAGGCCGCAAGTCTCAATTCGAAACTTGCTCAGACCTCAGGGGACGCCGATAAGTGGAAGGGGGAGTTTCAAAAGAAACTCTGGGAACTCGATCACTTGAAGGGGCAACTTGCAGAATCCCAGGGTCGTTTTAATCAGTTGGCTCAAACGATGAGTAAATTAAAGGATTCGATTAAAAATGGTGTGGCGACTAAGCTTAAGGAAAAGTTCAAAGAGAAGAAACTCGATGCCCAAGTGGATCCGAAGACGGGTGAGGTCGTTCTTCTGAGTGGTGAGGCCTTTAATTTCGAAAAAGGAAGCGCCAAGCTCTCAAAAGATGCAAAATCGATTCTAAAGAAATTGATTCCCATCTATTCGGAAGTGCTCCTTGGGGACTCTAAAATTCTCTCGCAAATATCAACGATCAGCATGGAAGGCCATTCTTCACCTAGTTTCGCTAAGAAATACGTCGACCCTGAAGTTCAGAATGCAGATGCCTACAGTTATAACATGAGGCTCTCTGCTCTCCGTGCTGCCTCAGTTGCTAACTATTTAATGGGAAATGATATCGGGAATTATCCTCACAAAGATAAGATGAAGACTTTACTGCAGTCGGTGGGGTTTGGATACATGAAACCATTGCGTCTGGATACCACGAGAAGGACCCTTGCATCCGAAAAGATTCAAGACTGCGGGCCTTGGGATTGCTCTCGCTCACAGCGAGTTCAGATCAATTTTCTACTCAAAGATAATATGGAAGAAATTTACAAAATTATTAATGCCAACGGAGGTATCAAATGATCCATTTTCTACTCGTACAGAGTAATCACCACTTGATTGAATTCATGGGCTTTATCTTGGCCACCTGCCTGAGTTTACGTTGGCTTGCCTATGTCTCGAGTAAGCGCAATGACGCCTATTTTTCAACGCTTGCGCGAGAGGTAGCGGTCAACATTGAGAAGGACAAGGAAGAGAAAGTAAGGGTTCACTCAGTGGATACCTACTTAAATCAATTTCTGGCACGCTTAAGTGATAAGCTTCCCAATCGTTCACTTCGGTTTAAAAAAGATCAGCCCCATGTCAGCGGAAAACGCCTGGTGTCGATTGACGGATACCTATCAGGACGTGAAAATTTTGTGAATTTATTGAAGGGAGAGTCGGGAGTGTTTCATTGCGAAACTCCACCGAACTTCTCTGAGCTTTCACATCGAATTTTGGGCCAAGATCCTCATTGGTCGACCATGCTGAGACGAATTCCAGTCGAAGGGGTTTCACGCCTCATTGATATTATGCCAGGCCTCTTCGTGGTATTTGGTGTGTTTGGGACGTTTGTGGGGATCAGTATGGCCCTTCCAGAAATTGCAAAAATCGATTTTGCCAATATTGAAGGCTCAGGGCAGACCCTATTTAATTTCGTGAAAAGCACCGCCTTTTCAATGGAAGCCTCTATTGCAGGGATCTTCTTTTCAATTGTGATGACCGTGATGAATGCATTGTTTCCGATTAAAGACATGAGACACCGCATCCATAAAAAGGTTGAAACCTCTCTTCAAACTCTTTGGTATCACGTGCACTTTTCATCGAAATCAGATGATGAGTTAGTGGAAGTATTGAAGTCCTTGAATGAGACGCTACAGAAAATGAATTCAGGCTCTAACGGTAAGGCAGCCTAATGTCGATTCAGAGTATTATCCGAGGGGCCCCTCTCTTTCATGATTTATATGAGTCTGAAATTGATGCGGTTCTTTCGAACTGTAATGTTCTGCAATTAAAAGCTGGGGAAAAGGTATTTTCTGAAGGGGATCAGGGCGAGGATCTTTACCTGATCTTGGATGGTCACGTGGACATTATCAAAAATACAGTTTTGATTGCGTCCCTCGGAAAAGCTGAGATTTTTGGAGAGTTAATTTTACTATACGAAGGGATTCGCTCAACGGACGCGATCTCTATTGGGAATTCGGATCTTTTGGTTTTGAACTACCAAGCGATTTTGAAAATGTACGATAAGAATCCTCGAGCCATGAGTATCATGATGATTAATCTTTGCCGCCTTTTGGCCGATCGATTAAAAAAATCAAACATCGAAGTGAGAAACCTGCGCCTGGCTCAGGGCAGTTGAGACTCTGATCAACAAGTTCAGTTTAATCATAAAAACAAGGACTTCTAATTATTGACTTGATTAGTCGGGAATTAATTGCTATCCTTCGCTCCGGATTTGAAAAATAAGGAGTCACAATGAAGTTGCAATCGGTATTCGGTTTGATCGCTCTCGTCTTAGTCAGTGCTTGTGGAAAGAGCATGCATTTAACTTCGATTCAAAATAACGCGAGTGCAGGCGGACTTTCAACTTCTGCGGAAGTAAAGCCGACCGATGCAGCAACTCCAGCTACGGATGCTTCGGGAGTAAAGGTGGCGGGTTCCCTGAATTCCCTGGCCTTGGAGGATTATAATAATGCGCTGATCTTTACCGCGGCCAACATTATGAGTACTGCGGATCGGGCAGAGCATCTTGGGATTGCATCGATGGATAACACCCAAGGATCACTCAAGCTCAGTGATGGCCAGGATGTTCCTTATTCTAGCTATGCGGTGGAAGTGGTGACGGCAACACTCGATGTTCCAGCAGCAGATCAAATTGAATCGGTGAAGTCTCTGAAATTGGTATTGAAGGGGCTCAGTCGTTCAGGTTCAATTGATCAGGATCAAGCAGACCTTTCGGGGCAGATTTTGTGTGTGGTAGACGGGATGTTGTGTTCTGGTGATGGAACCAATGTAAAGCGCCCGAATGATCTCAGGATGCTGAGCACTGATTTCTCATTGATCAGCGGGCTTAAAGCTGCGGGAACATCCAATAATCAAAAGATATTTACCAAAGATGGAGACGTGACCATCGATCTAAAATCAGCCCTGAGCTTGTCGGATCAGGCTGCACAAGAGTTTTTAACTAAAAACTCGATCGAGGGAAAGACTCCAGGTCAGCGCGTGTTCAGAATCGCGCTTGGGAAACAGAGTTTCGTACAAGGTGGCGAGCTTGAACTCGAATACACGGCTAAAAAACCAGAGCAAAAGTAGTTTAAAAAGCTAGTCTGCAATCTCAAAGTTGGCCTCTAAGCCATAGTGATCCGAAAAAAGAGGCGCTTGGTTGAAAATGACTGAGCTAGAGATCGGCTTGATTTGAGCTACATCTGATGACCTATAGATGATGAAATCGATTCGATCTACGATCATATTGTCATGCGTACTGATGCAATAATCATGAGCGTAGGAATTTTTGAAGGCGTCATAGGTTATGCCGGGCTCACTTGCTGAATGGGTTTCAAGCCAGGTGTCTTTACCCTGAATGCTTTCCATCATGTATTGGTAGGAAGCAGATTGAGGGCCAAAGTTAAAATCCCCAGCCATAATCAGGGGCGCATTTGGGTCAGCGTAAGTATCGATGAGAAGTTTAATTTGATTGAGTTGGCTGATTCGAACCGAATCGTCTCCTCGCGAATTGGTGTGAGTCGCAAGAACATTGATGGTTTTGCCATTCGGGAGTTGAGCAAGCATGATCACGGCACCTTTGTGGCTCAGACAATCATCTCCAACACAGTGTGAAAATGTGGTTTGTGCCGAGCGCAGGACCGGGTATTTGGATAAGATTCTCAGGCCCGACGATGTTAAGCGCGGAAATGCACGCGGTCCTCTGACTTCGTAAGGATAGTTTTCGCTGTGGAAAGCTTTATTGCCCTTATGAGAAAATAGTTCTTCCAGAACCACGAAATCCGGATGGATGTCTTCAATCGCTTTCATGGCTTCGGCATAACGAAAGGTATCTTTAACCACATAGGGAACACCCCAAGTATTGAGTTCAACCACTTTCAGTGGCATTGCGTTTGCGAGCGTATGAGGAAGCAATGAAAGGATCAGTGTGATGAAAGTGAATAGAGTGAATGTGAGAAAGCCGCTTTTTGAAGTCATTTTAATTTCTCCGAGGACTATGGTTATACCGAGGGGCTATGTTTTGGCTAGGTAAGTAATGGTCAGTGAGCTGATTCCCGTAAATGAGCTCATCACCAGGGGTATCAATATGCCCGATGGTCTTGTTCTCAATCGCCTCCACTTTGGCTGGATCCATAATCTCAGCCGCGAGTTTAATGATCGAACCGATGGTCGCGGGCCCAGTTTTAAGTGCCACGCCAGGCAGTGCATACCACGCTACATTCTTGAGCGTACCTCTAGAAATCGCAGCTTTTGCAGCCCAGCGGGTGAGGATAAAGTGGTTCGTGAGATAGAGCAGGAAATTCACGTTATTATTTTGATCAATGAAATTGGCATTCATCAAACGCTTTGCAAGCGCGGTTGAAACGGTGATCATGCAGGTCTTTTCGTCATAGCCATCGACGACACTGGTGCTGAGTAGGTCGTCATCGTTTCGATCGCAACGATTCATCATGCTTTCTATGAGTACGCCGGTCAGGGTCATGACATCCATCTCATAGGTTTCAAGTTCATCTTTTCCAGGACTGCAATCAGGTAGGATTTCTGTAAAGAGGACCCCACAGGTGCGTTCAAAGCCATTTTTCAAGCATTCGTTGTAGATCCTGGGAAAGTGATCGTAAAGAATCTTAGGAAGGGACTCAATGATCTTTCGTCTTTTGACAAAGGAGAGGGCACCACTGGTTCGAACCGGCAAATCATATCGATTTAAGAAGTCCGCCCGAAGCTCTCCGATGAGATCATAGAGGTAGATAAAGGCAGTAAGGCCAGTGCGGTCAAGTGTGTAGGGGATTTCCTTTTCTCGTGAAAAGATTTGAGCCTGTAATTTCATGAGGAGGCTACGATGATTTTGGTCTCTTTCAGGTAGGATATCTGACGCGAGAGCCGCAAGTTCACTTAGGCCTTGGCGGGCATGAGACTTCAGTGAGTCATCCAGGTTTTGAGGATCAATGGGTTGCTCTAAAACTCCTGCAATCACGTTCTGTGTAAACGCATTACTGTCGAGTACGCGAATCGCAATGTTGACCAGGTCCTTGATATTGCCTTTGAGTTGTCCTGTTTGATCAGTGTCAAGTTTGGTAAAAAGGAAACTCGAGAGTGAATCATAGAGTGCAATCTTACTCACATATCCTAGCGACTTTGTTCGAATTAAAGTGGCGTACTCAGCGTTAAAGAGCTCATCGGCAGGTTTATATTTACCGGTAAATTCACATTGTTTCCAATTAGAGTCCGAGCACTGTTGATCTTCAGTTGCCTTGGTGGTGCTTGAAATCCACTGGTGGGTGACTTCAGCAAGATCAGCAAAAAAGGTAGGCGAGAAGCCTTCATGGGTCGAATCGCTATTGAGGAGCGGGATCCATTCGGTCATGCGAATGAATGCGTAGGGAGGAGGAATCTCAAGATCTTTAGCGAGTCTTTCCACCAAAACAATCGGAAAAAGCGGGTGGTGGTGGCCTTGCATCCAGGAGCGAACTCGATTGGGCAAAAGTGCAGATGCCGTTTCCAGTTCTTCACGATGGCTGAGTGGGCTCACAGCGCCAAACATGAAATCAAAGGCTGGGCTCGTATCTCTAAAGTATTCAATGGCATCGTGGAGGCATTGTCCAATGCGCTTACCATTCCAGTTCGAGGCATCGACGCGATCTCCGCAGAAGCTTGCAAAAAAGGACACGGATAGTTTTAAGCTACTATTCAGTGCTTTCTTAGCATGAGGATAAGTATTGGGGATCCAGGGTTGAAGGAGGTCAGTGAGATGATCGACGGGAATCGACTGATCTCCACCGAGTGAAACTAGCGATCCAAAGAGGTTTAAGACTTCGACTAAATTTCTTGCGTGAACCGTGGTTGCGTCTTTGGAGTTATTTAAAAAAAGTTCATGGAATGTTCGA
>CAIOKW010000240.1 GCA_903858975.1 Oligoflexia bacterium
CTTGCTCAAAGAGACACCCGACCTCAGTCATCCGAACTTTGGAAATCACTATCTCATCTTGAAAGCCTCCCTCATGATGGAGACGCTTCACTTTGTAGTCGACTGTGAATCAGGAAAGATTTTTCACACTTCTCTTACGGGTGATGCTCACTTCAAAGCCGATAGCTCAGTTCTTGAACTCAAAACCAAAGATGGGACTGAGTTTCAGCGCTGGACAGGGACTGACTTCGTTCGGGTGGAAAATGACCAAAAGCCATCTGAGGCCCCACCCCCTGAACCCACTTACGAGGCTCAGTTCGCAGCTCATACGCTGGTTCCGGACACCACCCCTTGCAAGCCACTGGATTACTCCTCTTACTTTCGTGCTTCAGCAGCGAAGGGGAACATTGAACGCTTAAAAACGCCTCTCAATCTGGCCAACTTCGGTGGCCACTACCTCCTTCTCAAAAATGAATTAATCTTTGAAACGCTATGGCTGATTGCCGATTGCCGTACCGGAAAATTTATCCCTGAATACCTCTCCGCAAAAGATGTCCTTTTTAAAAAGGACAGCACCTCCTTGGTGATGAAGAACACCGGAGCCTTCCCTCGCTTCTATCACTTCGCGCTTAATCAATGGATTGAGAGCCCGGATCTCAGCCGAGCAGAACACCCGAGCGTGAGCAATGATTGGAGGGGGATGGAAACCCTAAGCCTCATACAAGCCATCCCAAATCCGGAGCACCATGCGATCTTAAGCTTTGAGGGACTGAAGTGCACGATCATCGAGGGATCAAAAAAACCATCCTGTGAACTCAAAGGTATGTCCCCCTTCACGCCTGAGCTTTCCGAAAAACTCATTCCAATCGTTCAAGCATACGGTGCATCAAACTTAGGGCTAAAAGCCTCGAACCCCACTTATTTGATAAAATCAGGCAAATGCATCATCGAGAAAAACCTCTGCACATTTGAGACTCAGTAAGTCATGACCTTTTTTGACTCTCATTGTAAGCTTGCTCCATGAAAAACAGAATTCAAGCGCTCAGAGATACCCAAGATTTCGGTGAAGAAGGCGGAGTGGTTCCCGTCATTGATGTGGCCTCCACTTCAACATTCTTAAATCCAGCGGACATGGAAAAAACTTTCACGGGTGAACTTCAGGGCTGCTACCTCTACAGTCGACATTCGAATCCAAGCGTAAACGCCTTCGGAAAAAAGTTTGCCGCACTCGAGGGCACAGAAGCTGCACTCGGAGTTTCAAGCGGCATGGCCGCGATTGCGTGCAGTATTGAACAACTCGTTCCGAGCGGTGGCCACATCGTTTCCTCCCGGACCGTATACGGCGGAACCTACGCCTTCTTTAAGAACGTTCTACCGAGACGTGGAATCGAAGTCACTTTTGTTGATGCAGATGATCTAAACGCAATTGAGGCGGCTATTCGACCTGAAACTAAAGTGATCTTCACAGAGTCACTGAGTAACCCACTCCTTCGCATGAGCAATTTAAAAGCCATTGCTCAAATCAAGAACCGCCATAACTTAAAGATGGTCGTTGATAATACTTTTGTTCCCCTCATCATCAACCCCGCCGACCATGGCGCGGATGTGGTGATTCACTCTTGCACTAAATACATTTCTGGAGCGAGCGACATGATTTCAGGAGTGATCGCCTCAAGCGCCGAGTTCATCCATAGTCTCATTGATGTGAATTCAGGGGTCGTCATGCTCACAGGCCCAGTCATGGATGCAAAAATTGCACATGAGCTCTACTTACGCCTCGATCACCTCGCGATTCGAATTCGTGCGCATTCCGAGGCCGCCTCTTTTCTTGCGAACCGAATGGAAGAAGCAAAAATACCAGTCATCTATCCAGGTCTGAAGTCTCATCCTCAACACTCCCTCATGACCGAACTCATGAATCAAGGTTATGGCTACGGAGGAATGCTGACTGTCGATTGCGGAACATCCCAAAAGGCAATGGAACTGGCAAACGAACTCCAGCAAATTAAATTTGGTCTTTATGCGGTTTCTCTCGGGTTTTCAAGAACTCTGATGAGCTGCCCTTCTGTCAGTACCTCAAGTGAAATTCCGACCGCGGAACAAAAAGAGATGAATCTTTCTCCGGGCTTGTTGCGACTCAGTATTGGATTTACCGGAAATACCGAAATCATGTGGGACCGATTTCTACACTGTTACAAAAAGGTATTCCCATAACCATGTTTAAGTACTTTCGGAATCAATGCCCCGAATGCAAACAAAGCGTAATCTTCCCGGGTGTCTTTCGAATGCACGCTCAATGTCCTAACTGTGGAAATCGATTTGAAAAGGAATCAGGGTACTTTATTGGTGCCATGATTGCGTCCTACTTCATCTGCGCATTCTTAGCCTTACCGACTTTGCTGCTTGCGATATTTAAGTCGGATCTTGAAATTCTACCCGCTTTGGGAATCACCACACTTCAAGTCATTCTGCTTCAACCCATCCTTTTTCGTTACTCCCGCATATTATGGATAAACATCGAAGCAGAACTCACCCGATCTATACATCAGGGTTCGAAATAAGATACGGATTGCAATAAGGGAAGAACGTGCCCTTTATTGCGGACTAAGAACCTTTGAACTTCCGTAGAAGTAACTCATGAGTCCTTGCTGGGTATTGGAGTCGATATTTTCATTACTCACCACATTACCCTTTTTTCGTGGAGTCACACCTTTTGAAGATACTTGAATCGCAGGGCCAATACTCTGAACCTTCATCTGACTTCGAACCAACGGCCCCACGGGTGCGAGATTGATATCAAGTGGAGTACTCGGCGTAAACTTCGCAAATACGGCGATTCCACTCTGATTCGGGAGTTGGCTCCCGAAAACTCCCGCAACACCCGCGAGATTTGAATTAAAAGCCTGTGAAAAGAAAATATTCGCAGCAAACGGAACATTACTCATCACCCCATCCAATCCTTGGATCGATAAGGCCACACCGATAATCACATTCGTCTTCAGATCACCACCAATATAAACTCTTGAATGATCCAAAACAGGGATGGCGAGAACCTCACCCGCCCTCACCGAAAGCGCTCCAGGCAGAGTGCGTCCATTCGGAAGCGTTCCCCCTAGCCCCGCATCGGCATGCAAGATCGTACTTGCATCCATTGAAACCGAAATCACCTGCTTGCCACTGGCACCAGTGCCAAATGAAATTTGGCCAAGTTCCATCTGACTTTTCGGATCTACAATCGGGATTTGGATTTGATCCAAAACCGCATTACCGAGATCTACCTCTGCCGACAGATTCACATAGCTCTGTTGGTTTTGGGTCGTCACATTGACATTCATGCTTTTTAAGAACTGATTATTTGAACAGGCTGCAAGTGAGCTGCTCATCACGGCAAGGGACGCGAACACTTTCCATTGACTCATAATTCCTCCAATGAATCGGTTGTCTCTGAAATAGATTCTACGGAGATCTGATCGCTACACAAGCAATATTTAATATTTCTTAACACTCACTCGCAATTTAAACTCTCCGCATTTAAAAAATCGATTTACTTAAACGAGCTGTGTTGATAATTTCCGCGCAGTTTCATGAAAGAAAGTGAGATCCATTGATGTTCAACGCTATCCATTTATTTCGGGGGGCCATTATTTTTGCGCTCCCACCCCAGCGCCGTGACATGAAATACTCCCCAAAGAAATGCAGGTCAGCTCAAAATGAAATCTAAGCGTCATTCACTTCATCCACTATTTTACAGTGCTTTATTTGTTTTTTTGGGTTTATCGCACTCCGCATTTGCAGGGTCTGATGAAGCGCCTAGCCTCTGCTTTGACCTTAGCAAGAAGAACACGAAGCTCCTTTATCCAGCACCGACACGCTTTGCCGAAGAAGGAAAAGAATCAAAAGAGTTTGGAACTGATGAGCTCACGAAAAGAAACTGGAGTCATGTGGATGGGGTGGTCAAAAAGCCCATCATGAGCCTTTATCAGAAACTTCTCGACCCAATGACCACCCGTAACGCAAAGACCACACGCGTAGAAATGGTCGAAGTTCCGACCACGGGAACCCTTAAAAAAGAACACCTCTCGATTCACGTGAAGCCCGTTTTCTTTATTACTGTGGAATGGGAAGAAGAGTGGGCATATTCCGTTCTTGAGGGCAGCGAAGCCTCCCCTAAATCCATCCTCATTTCCTATCAAAAAACAAATGGCACCTCGCATATTCGCCATTTCTGTGGGAACATTCTGCTAAAAAAACTTGATGATCAATCGACGGGTGTTTTTCTGGTTGAAAATATCGACGCTGATCATCGCAGCGCTGAGGACGTCTATAATGGAATTCTCGGCACATTACGGATCTTAAGAGAATGAACCATTTTATCCGCTTCCTATTAAGACGTGCCCTTTTTGTCGTCTCTCTGTGCCTGGCGCTATCCGCCGTGGGAACCTACTACTCCGTTCAGCTCTTCTCAAACCTCAGAACCGATCTCGAGGAACTCCTTCCCGCAAAAGCAAGAAGCGTGCTGGACCTGAACGAAGTCCGCTCACGACTCCTCACCACCAATAACCTCGCCGTTCTTGCCTTGTCGAGTCACCCCGATGAGAGCAAAAAATTTATGGATGACCTTGCGGTCGAGATGAACAAACTCCCACCTACGATCGTTGCAGGCGTGGAATACCGAATTGATAAAGAAATTGCATTTTTTAAAGGCCGGAAATCGCTCTTCATTGATCAAGCTGACTTGCTCACGATTAAGAAATTTATTCAGGATCGTATTAACTACGAACTCATGCTCTACAATCCCCTGACCATTGTAGAGAATAAAAACACTAAAGAGCCTAGCCTCGATTTCGAAAGCCTTCGCTCTAAATATGATTCCAAAACTTCGAACTACTCCCGATTCCCAGATGGTTACTACGCCACTCCGGATCAAAAGAAGCGCGTCATGCTTGCAAACCTCCCTGCAAACGCATCTGGAATCGGGGCATCAAAGAAACTTCGTTCAGCAACAGATGAGATCATTGCTCGCCTGAATCCAAAAAAATATGCTCCCGATCTCGAAATCCACTTTGGGGGAGGAGTGCAAGACTTGATCGATGAACATGAGGCCCTCATTGAGGATCTCCTACTCTCCACCATTTTGGTTTGTATTTTAGTCACCCTCGCAATGCTTTTTTACTTCAAAAGTTTCATGGGGACCGTGTCACTGCTCACTTCACTCTTTATTGGAACTTTTTGGACCTTCGGAGCCGCATACTTTCAGGTAGGGTATCTCAATGCCAATTCTGCCTTCATGGCGAGCATCGTGATCGGGAATGGAATTAATTTCGGCATTATTTTACTGGCCCGATTCATGGAGGAAAGGCGTAAGCGCAAAGAGACCCCTCGCAGCCTTTACATTGCCGTGCAAAAAACGATCTCCGCAACGGCGGTGGCCGCCCTTGCTGCGGGCCTCGCCTACGGCTCTCTCATGTTGACCAGTTTTCGGGGATTTCGACAATTTGGGATTATTGGATTTACGGGCATGGCCCTGTGCTGGATCGCATCCTACACGTTCATGCCCTCTTTCATGATTCTCCTCTATCGAATCGGATTTTTTCGTAAGCCTGTAAAGAAATCAAACCCGGTAGTGACGGGGGCTATCACCTCCCTCATTAAGAAACATCCAAAAGCGATTCTCGGAACCACCGGATTGATCACTCTCCTTTCACTCTTGAGTCTTTTCCGTATTGGGCCTGAGATGATTGAGACGGACATGAAGAAGCTCCGAAACAAACACAGTGCTGAAAATGGGTCGATGTACTGGAGCGCGGTGGTGGATGACATTTTTCAACGCTACTTGCTTCCAGTCGTGATTCTTCCCAAGGATCAAAAAGATGTCCAAGCCATCGCAGACGAAGTAAGAAAGACGAAAGCTAGTGAAGGAAACAAAAGCTTCATCGTCAATGTCAGCACCCTTGATGACTTCATTCCGAAGGATCAAGCTGAAAAAGTTCGCATCTTAAAAGACATTGATCTCTTGTTACCGAGACAGTTACTCCAAAAGCTCTCTAGCGACGAGAAAAAGATGACGAACGAACTCTTGTCACCGAACTCATTCCAAACCTTTGGCGTGAATGATCTACCGAATCTCGTTCGTGAGAAGTTTCGAGAACGAGATGGAACCCTCGGAAAAATAGTGATGATTGAGCCCTCTCTCAGTCCAGAACTCGCAAAGAGCGATAATCTCATTCACTTCGTTCACTCGATCCGGGATGCGGCTGATAAAGTAGCGCCCGGAACCGCAGTCGCAGGTACCCTTCCCGTCACCTCAGATCTTTTTGAATCGATCGTGAAGGATGGACCGAAGGCGACCCTGTTTGCATTCATTGCGGTTTTTTTGCTGATCGTGATTCTTTTTAGGGATATTCCGACCATTGCACAATGTTCATTCGCCCTCTTAATGGGAGTCCTCTTACTTTTTGGATACATCCTCATTTTCCATCAGAAAATCAATTTCCTGAACTTCATTGCACTTCCGATTACGTTTGGAATCGGGGTGGACTATGGCGTGAATATTTTTCAGCGTTACCGACTTGAGAAGCGGAAGGGCATCCTTCCGGTATTGAAACATACAGGCGGCGCCGTCATGCTTGCGAGCTTCACCACAGTCACAGGATATGGATCACTTCTCATTGCCAGTAACCAAGCCTTCGTCAGCTTTGGTCGCCTTGCGGTGCTCGGAGAATTTACCTGTGTATTTGCGGCCGTCATTGCCCTTCCTGCGCTCATTTGGTTTATTGAACAAAGGCGCGTCAAACATTAGACGCACCATTTTTTCTGTTTTAACTTTCACGTCGAGAGAATTATACTGGATCTATATAAAAATACTTCGAGAATGAATCTCGAAAGAAGGAATCATGATGAAACTCTTATCTTCAGTACTTGTTTTGTTAGCAATACTCACTTCTCCAAGCGCACAGGCCCTTGAAGTCGGAGTCTTGGGCGGATTAAACTTTTGGAGCCCGAGCGCCACTTCGGGCCTAGGGTCGATCACTACTTCTGCCGGAAGCAACCTTGCTGCCGGGGCTTATGTCCAAAAAGGCTTTAATCCACTCTTCGATGTTGAATTGGGTCTCATGTACGTAAAGAAAAAGGCAGACCTCACTCTTCTCGGCAGCGTTTCTTCTAGCAGCTACAATGCCATTCAGATCCCGCTGATTCTTCGCACCGGCTTCATTCCGGGCAACTTCTTTAATGTGGGAGCGGGCGCTTACTATGAAACCGTTTCAGGCGGAACTCCATCCGGGCAAAAATCGAGCGACTATGGTCTCGTAGGATCAGCGCAAGTCAGATTTCCTCTGGCTCCGCTTACAAAATTTATTGTGGATGCTCGCTACCTGATGGGTTTAAGCGAACAAAGTACCGATACTACAAACATCAGTATCAAAAACCGCGGGATCGAAGTCCTCGCAGGTCTCTCTTTCGGAATTTAAATTTAAATCCGTCGAACATAAAAAAAGCCCCGTTGGAATATCCAGCGGGGCTTAATCTATCTAATTTACGTTTAAATTACATCATGTCAAAACGATCGAGCATCATCACTTTGCTCCATGCATTCACGAAGTCATTTACAAACTTCGCTTTTCCTGTGTCAGATGCGTAAACTTCGGCAATAGCACGAAGTTCCGAATGTGATCCAAAAATGAGATCTACAGGAGTTGCTGTCCATTTAATGCCGCCAGATTTACGGTCGAGACCTTCATAAATTCCTTCAGACTTTTGCGACTTCTGCCACTGAGTAGACATACTGAGCAAGTTTACGAAGAAATCATTGCTTAAGGTCCCTGGCTTGTCTGTCAAGACGCCGTTCTTAGATTGGCCAGCATTTGCATTCAGAACGCGCATGCCTCCAACCAGAACTGTCATTTCAGGCACCGTCAACTTCAGCATATTGGAACGATCCACCAGCATTTCTAGAGGCGACATGTAATTGCCTTCGCCGTAATAGTTTCTGAAAGCATCGGCTTTTGGCTCAAGTACAGCAAAAGAGCTCACATCTGTTTGCTCTTGGGATGCATCCATTCGCCCTGGCTTAAAAGGAACCTTCACGCTGTATCCAGCTGCTTTCGCTGCCTTCTCCACCGCTGCACTTCCACCTAGAACAATCACGTCAGCTAAAGATACTTTTTTTCCTCCAGATAAACCTTTGTTAAAGTTTTTCTGAATTTCTTCCAAACGATTCAAAACCTTTGAGAGCTCATCTGGATTATTAACCGACCAGTCCTTTTGGGGAGCCAGTCGAATACGGGCTCCGTTCGCCCCACCTCGTTTGTCTGTGCCACGAAAAGAAGCAGCCGAAGCCCAGGCAGTACGAACGAGTTCTGAAACAGTGAGTCCTGAATCAAGAATCTTACTCTTTAGGCTCGCAATCTCACTGTCACCAATGAGCTTGTGATTGATGCTTGGAATCGGGTCTTGCCAAATGAGCGTTTCTTTTGGCACTTCTTTTCCAAGGTAGCGCACACGTGGCCCCATATCACGATGGGTTAACTTGAACCAAGCCTTAGCGAAAGCAATTTCAAACTCTTTTGGGTTTTCTAAAAAGCGCCGAGTAATTTTTTGATAACTAGGATCAAACTTAAGCGCAAGGTCAGTCGTGAACATGATTGGCGCATGCTTAATATCTTTATCATAAGCATCCGGCACCGTATTCGCACCTTTTCCATCTTTAGGAATCCATTGAGTCGCTCCCGCCGGACTTGTAGTCTTTTCCCAATCATAAGCATATAGGTTCGCCAAGTATTGCATGCTCCAATGAGTCGGGGTAGAAGTCCAAGCACCTTCTAAACCGCTCGTAATTGTATCTGCGCCCTTGCCGCTTCCACACTTGTTTTTCCAGCCCATACCTTGCTCTTCAATTGCCGCACCTGCAGGTGCTGCTCCTACACATTTGGATGGATCCGCCTTGCCATGCGCTTTCCCAAAACTGTGTCCCCCCGCAATGAGAGCTACGGTTTCTTCATCATTCATAGCCATTCGACCGAAGGTTTCTCGAATATCCTTAGCCGAGAGAAGTGGATCAGGGTTGCCATTAGGGCCTTGTGGATTCACATAAATAAGACCCATCTGAACCGCACCGAGTGGGTGCATTAACTTCCGATCACCTTTGTAACGTTCATCGGCAAGAAATTTATGCTCAGGTCCCCAATACACTAAGTCAGCTTCCCAGTCATCGAGGCGCCCACCCGCAAATCCAAAAGTCTTAAATCCCATCGATTCGAGAGCAACATTTCCGGTCAAGACCATCAAATCGGCCCATGAAATTTTGCTTCCGTACTTTTGCTTAATTGGCCAAAGCAGACGACGAGCTTTGTCCAGATTTGCATTATCAGGCCAACTGTTTAGGGGTTCAAATCTCTGTTGCCCACCTCCAGCTCCTCCTCGACCATCGGAGATGCGGTAAGTACCAGCGCTATGCCACGCCATACGAATAAAGAAGGGTCCGTAATTGCCGTAATCTGCAGGCCACCAATCTTGTGATGTACTCATTATTTTTTTGATGTCTTCTTTTAAGGCACTGAGATTAAGTTTCTTAAACTCCTGTGCATATTTGAAGCTCTTATCCATCGGATTGGACTCAGACGAATGCTGGCGAAGCGGTGAAAGGTCAAGCCTCTCTGGCCACCAGAATTGATTCGAGATCGTTTGACGATCAATAGATTCCTTTGAAGATGCGTCATTGTCTGAAGCATACCCAATTGGTGAAAGCGCTAGTCCTCCTAACACTACACTCATGAAACAAATTTTTAACATGGTCATTCCCTTCTCAGATGAAGTTTTTATACGTGTAAGGAATCCTTAAGAATCCCCTAAAGCTGTGAGCCTTTCAAATCTACTTGAGCCCTCTGGATACACCAATCTATTTTCCCTATAGTTTAATAGCTTTCAGTTATATCCAAGCCCGGGCAACGAAGCGGATGCACCATAAATCTACTTTAATGCTTAGCGTTATTGCCAAGGTGCTCTAGCTCCACCCTAAAAAAACCCCATCAAAATAGACCAGAAAGCAGAGCTCAATAATGCGTTTTATTTGACATACCAATACCTTGCCGGAGAGCCCTATTCAGTAGTACAGTGGGGCGCATGTCAAAACAAACTGTGATCGGAATCAATGGATGTGGCCGCATTGGTCGCAAGGTACTTCGTTTAGCATTTTCACGCCCTGGGATTAAAGTAGCAGCCGTGAATGATACAGGGGATCTTCAAACCCTGGCCCACCTTCTTAAGTATGATTCCGTTCATGGCACTTGGGATGCAGATGTTCGCGTTGAAGGACAGGGCCTCATCATTAATGGTCAAAGTGTTCGCGTATTCTCTGATCGTGATCCTGCAAATTTAAAATGGAAAGATGCGGGCGTTGAACTCGTTCACGAGTGTACAGGAGCCTTCACTGAAAAAGAGACTGCTGGTAAACACCTTGCCGGCGGAGCAAAGCGGGTTTTGATTTCTGCCCCATCAAAAGATGCAGACCTCACTCTTTGCTTCGGCGTCAACCACACTCAATATGACCCAAGCAAGCACACCATTCTCTCAAACGCATCCTGCACGACCAACTGTCTTGCTCCGCTCGCAAAAGTGGTGCATGACAACTGGGGCATGCTCGAAGGTCTCATGACCACGGTGCATGCGGTCACCGC
>CAIOKW010000241.1 GCA_903858975.1 Oligoflexia bacterium
CAGCAACCCTGACCCATGATGCTGCGGTTGTGGCCCATATTAAGAAGGATAGCCTTCACCATACGAAAGGCACGTCTAAGTTTTATTTAGGCTTTGTCTCTACGATGGAGCAATTGCGAGAGGCAACCCTTCGAATTCCGACAGCGACGCGGATTCTATTTCAACTCGCAGGAGATGATCTGATTGTGAGTACTCCGGCCAGTGAAGTTTTTTTTGAACACCTTCAGCATGGAAAGAAAACGAAGATTGTCTATCCCGGGCTCTATCATGAGATTTATAACGAAACTGCAAAGGACCAAGTGTTTGCAGATTTAGTGAGTTGGTTAGATCAAGGGGCGAAGTCATGAAAGCAAAGTTATTGAAAATGATCTTGGAGCGGAGCTATCGGGAAGGGGACTTTACCCTTTCTTCCGGTCAAAAGAGTAAATTCTATATTGATCTAAAACCTACGATCCTTCATCCGGAAGGCGCGAAGCTTTTGGGCACGCTTTGTGCTGATTGGATTAAGAGAGAGAAATTAGAATTTGATGGAGTGGGCGGCCTCACTTTGGGGGCAGATCCCATCGTGATGTCGGTGAGTCGCGCGGCATTGGATGCGGGAATGATGATTCCTGCGACAATGATTCGTAAAGAAGCAAAGAAGCACGGAACTTCTCGATTTATCGAGGGCGTTGAAAATTTTAAAAAAAATGATCGTTTCCTAGTGGTCGAGGATGTAGTGACCACTGGAGGCTCTGCGTTGAAAGCAATTGAGATTTTAAAAAGTGAAGGTTTCAATCCAACGCATGTGTTTTCACTGGTGGACCGTGAAGCGGGAGGGGCCGAGGTGTTTCAGAAACTTGGGCTTCAGTTTCACGCACTATTCACCTTGAGTGAATTGCAGGAGGCGTATCAAAACCTCCATTCTCAAGCTTACTAATTATTGATGAGATCAAACGAAAAGCCCCCGTGTTTTGAGACACGAGGGCTTTTTCAATTTTACAATGTGGAAAAAATTATTTAGCAGCTGCTTTTGCTTTAGGTGCAGTTCCAGTTTTGATTGGAAGCGCATCTGGAAGAATCTTCTTAGCAAGAATAGTCAAACGACTGATTTTGCGTGAAGCGCGAGCTTTAGGAATAGTTCCTTTGCTTGCAGCTTTGCTGAGGGCTTTAATCGCCATCATGTAAGCTTCTTTAGCTTTACCGAGGTCCTTCGTTTGAACTGCCTCGATTGCTTTTTTTACTGCAGTTTTGGTCGCAGATTTTACCGTGCTGTTTCTTGCTTGTCGAACGGTTGCTTGTTTAGCGCGTTTTGTCGACTGACGTTTATTTGCCATTTAGATTACTCCTGTATCACCATCATGAACGATGGTTCGCGAAATAGATTAACTAAACAATGGGAGGATGACAAGGGATTTTGACTAGATTACTCTTGTTTCAATGACTTCCAACCGCCAAACCCTGTTCGTGTTTGTGATGATATTTTTCCTGTTTGCCTGTGCGACGGGGCAAAAACACACTCACGAAGCCCCACTTTTACCGGGAATGTCCGGGGCGGTTCCGAAGACCCTCTTAGATGATGAATCCAGCTCTAAAACCGAGGATCAGGAAGATAAAGATGATTCCAGCGATATCCCCGATTTAGGTTCTGAGGCAAAGGATGCGACCGATGGGGAGTCGGATTCCGAAGAGATCGATGTGGATCTCGAGCCTGAAAAAATTCAAAAAAAGCGGCAAATCCCTTTTGAATTCAATCAAAAGGTTGCGGCCTGGGTGCAGTACTTCTCTCAAAAGGATCGAGAACGGTTTCAGCGGTTTTTCGACCGGGGAGAACCCTACCGCGAGGTGATTCAGAATATTCTCGAGGAAAACCATGTTCCGACGGATCTTTATTACTTAGGGATGATTGAGAGTGGTTTTAATGCTCACGCCAAGTCGAGCGCCAAGGCGGTTGGGGTTTGGCAGTTTATGAAGGCAACAGGGAAACTCTACGGGCTCCGCTCAGACGCCTATATTGATCAGAGGCGTGACCCCATTCGGGCGACAGAAGCGGCTGCAAAGATGCTTCGGGACCTTTATCGGGATTTCCATTCCTGGTATCTGGCGATGGCCGCCTATAATGCCGGTCCCGGACGAATTCGCTCAGCTATTCGAAAAGCAAAGACCAATGACTTCTGGGAGCTGGTTGAAAAAAAGAAGCTTCCCAAAGAGACCATGGAATATGTGCCAAAGTTTCTTGCGGCGCGCTATATTGGCGAGAATCCAGATCTATTTGCCTTCTATATCAACGAGGAGAAAAAGTATCCGGATGTGGAGTTAGTGAAGGTTCCTTCTCCGATTCCGTTCACGGCGCTGGAACAAGCGTGTTCAATGCCGGAGGGTACGCTCTCATTTGTAAATCCTCATTACCTCCATGGCTATACTCATCCAGGTCAGAAGGAAGATGAAATCTGGGTTCCAGAGAATTACTTGGCCAACGTTCAGGGAAAGTCACGGGAGCTTGCGAGTCTTGTAGTGAAGGTGAAGCCCGAAAAAGAGACTGAATCCCGCCCTCAAATTTCGCGGGTACAGGTTTATGTGGTGAAGCGTGGGGATACTTTAAAAGGCATTGCACAGAAGCGAGGCTTGTCGGTAGCATATCTGAAACGCGTCAATGGACTTCGTCGCTCATCAGTTTCGCCTGGACAAAGGCTTAAGCTATCAGCGAGCAGTTATCATCAGAAGCGATCTCATCCTAGAAAGTTAAAAAAGAAAAGGTCTCGGCGATGAATTTGAAATTAACCCTAATAATCTTCAGTTTGTTTTTTTTATTTCTAGCTTTGCCGAAGAGACTGGGCGCACGCGGATGGATGTCAATCGCGAGGTGATTCAGACGTTCGCAAAAATCTACAGCGAGCAAAAGAGTTACGATAAAGCAGAACAAGTGATTACGGATTACCTGGTTTTAGAAAAAGATCAGGACGGCGCACTTTGGGTACAGCTCGGTGAAGTGCAAATGGAGCAGAAAAAGTTCCCGCAAGCTTGTCAATCCTTTCAGGCGGGGCTTGCTGGCTTAAAGGAGTCGGCTGATCGAGTTTATGCCAATTACAGTCTTGCCAATTGTTACAATCGAGGTGGGCGAACGGACGAAGCAAAACGAATTCTCACTCGAACCAGTCTAGAAGCTTCGGGGCTGACAAACTCAGCAGAGCAGGCGCTTCAGCTCCTGAATTCAGGCGTCATCAAATCTGGTGACAATCTTCCGGCCTACAAACTCAAGGGCCGCAGTCCATTTCGTTTATCTGCTGCCTTAGGAACCGGTTATGACACAAACGTTCTCTTGGTAGAAGAAGATGTCGCGAAGGGATCGACTTCAAGTGATTTAGCGAGTTTCTTTATCAGTCCTGTGATTCAAGTGGGGTATACAGGGCGCGCATTCAAGGACGCTTTCGACTCACGATTTTATTCTACCTTCACAGACTATACGAATAGCGCTGTGAGTTCCTTCAACTCTCTTTACAATCGAGTCGATTTTTCTTTTGGTTCTGGACCCGTTCGTTGGGGCTTGTTTGGGGATACACTTTTCATTAACCGAAGTCCATTCAACCTTTATTCTTACGAGTCCGGTGTGAGCTGGACTTTTCTAAAGGAAGTTACCGGTGAGAAAAGCACAACGTTTGAAGTCCCCCTTCAGTTTCAGAAATATATTCTGACCAGCGGAACCGCTGCCGTGAATGATCGTACGGGTGGAGATGTAAAATTCATCTTAACAAAACGCTGGATGAAATCTGATCAAGATCTTCTGTCCTTGCAGATGGGGATGGATGGACAATATACGACGGGTTCCAATTATCGCCTCCTTGGATTTATGCTCCCAGCATTCTGGATGACTTCGCTACCGGGAGTCCGCGGACTCGGTTTATTGAATACTTTTGGTGCTGAGTTGAAGGGGCAATATTACTTGAACTCAGATGCATCTCGACGGGATTTATGGATGAAGTTGAGTGCGGGCCTCGCAAAAACATTTAATCGCAATTGGAATGTTTCTTTGGATTATTCAGGACAAAAAAATATTTCGACGGTCAGTTCCGCTCGTTTTTCAAAAGGGATCATTGCTTTACAGTTAAGCCATGATTTCCTGTAGGAGGTATTTATGAAAACTATTTTGATGATTCAATTACTCATGTGCGCATCTGCAATGGCTGACACTTCAGGTGTGGGAAAAATTGTGGGAACCATTGGCCTCGTTGAAGGTAAGGTTTTAGTTGATTCTAAACCGGTCAATAAGAACGCTCCCGTTCGTGAGGGGGCAACCATTGATGTGGCCAGCGCATCTCGAGCAACCCTCATTTTGGGGAAGGGTTCCGTTTTTAAATTATCTGCGGACTCTAAAATGGTCGTAACTCAGTACGGAGTTCAGGAGAGCGATAAGTCTGAGAATGCTCAACTCGAGTTGAAGTTTGGTCGCACTCGCGCACTGATTCTGAACCAGGGAGAAAGGCGTGACATTAAAATTAAAGCCCGAGCCGCAACTATGGGGGTTAGAGGCACGGAAATTTATATTGATGCCCCGAAAGAAATAAAACAACCGGTACAGTTTTTTACCATTGAAGGGAAAGCGGATGTTTTCACGGTACCTGGCGCGAAGCCAATCCCCCTTGCTCAGAATCAGGGTCTTTCTGCCAATGGTAGTGTTGGCGGCGGAAGTGGGGAAGCGCGCACCCCCAGTCTCAATGTGGCTCAAGTAAAAGAAGCGATTAAAAATGATGGACTCGAAGGCAGTGGGCCGAAGCCAGGTGCTCCGCCACCTCCGCCGGCAGGTGCAGGTCATGGTCTTGCTGGAAATCTTTCAGATCACATCGGGGTAGGTGCTTTACCTCCGCTTCCGATTGATGTTCTCCAGTTGAATTCGCGCGGTCTGACGATTACTCCTCATTTTTGTAATGCGACCACAGGCGTTTGTCCGTAGCGTTAAGGGTCTGTTTTTAAATAGGAATTATTTAAGCCTTTAGGGTTTCATCATTTATTCCGATCTGATTGCGATATGATGAAACCTTATTCTGGTCGGCACCTCACATTCGTAGTGTTCCTTGTATTGATCATGGGGCTACCAGAGTATTCCCAAGCTCAAAAAAGCGATGGCAAGGGAGCTGCGACTGCTCCAACGAATCCGGGGGATGTGGTCTCGGGAACAGTGCCGCTTCCGGGTACCGGTGTTGCGGGAACTAGTTCAGGGAGCACCAATCCAAGTTCAGGCACGAGCACCAATCCAAGAACTGGCACGAACACCGATCCAAGTTCAGGCACGAACACCAATCCAGGTTCAATCACGAACACC
>CAIOKW010000242.1 GCA_903858975.1 Oligoflexia bacterium
TGGCCTATTTAGGGTCAATTATGAGTGGAGAATGGCTAAGCATTGGTCAGTATCAACTTTCCTTGGTTATCGGCCTACGGGAACTCTAGTGATTTCATCGACGAAAACTGCGCCATTGAGTGGTGTAGAAGGAGGCTTAGGTGTTGGCTTCATTTTCTAAATTCAATCTAGCCATAGCTTGCCTGGTTCTCATTTCAGCTTGTGCCAGCGCAAAATATTCAGGAAGCGGCATTGCTCAATCTGAGAATGGCAACATCGAAAACCCATTTGGATCCTTTGCTCAGAGCTCAGTGGATCCTTCTAAGAATATTACTTTTCGGTCTAAACGAGGCGACAAGCAGATGGAGGTGGAAATCCCACAAGATCAAAGCGCCGAGTTTCAAGTCCCTATGAATCCACAATTGGCAAATGCCCAGAATGGCTCTCCGGCGCAGAGTTCGGACGGTGTCGATTATCAATATGTTCGCCAAAAGGCGACTGTGGCTGATCGTGAGATTGCTTCTACATTTTCAAATCACGATGATCCCATCGCAAATGCAAAGCGCAGAGAAATTGAATCCGGACTTGGTCTTCAACCCAGTGATGAACTACCCAATATGGACGAGAGTTACTTGGCCAAGGTTGATGTGGTGAAACAGCTGTTCCACTCAGGAAGACACGAGGCGGCCCTCATTGAAATTGATGCATTGATCAAACAATATCCAACCAACGGAAAGCTCTATGAGATGAGGGGAACGGTACTTGATCGATTAGGGTATTCTGACTTAGCACTCAAATCTTGGAAACAGGCGCTTGAGTTTGAGCCCAGTAAAATGGCTCTTAAAAAAATTATAGATCGAAGAGAGATGAAGCGATGATGATCATTACTTTCATAAACTTGATGATGGGTGTGGCGCTAGCGGCGGGGCCAAGTACGCTTGATGTAAAAAAGCGTGGCGAACAGCAAGTGCGACAAGTACTTGAACCTCTGGTGAACCAGTATTGTAGAGAGCAATGCCAAGTAATCCATGTGGATACTGAGGTTGACCTTGCAGTAGATGAGATGACCGCTCCTGGATTTGAAGAAGGAGGGGGAAGAGCAACCCTCGCTCCAGCGTCTGGAAAAGTGAAGATGCTGATCGATGAAAACATGGGTAGCCAGACCCGCACTAAGATTGTGGCGCTCTTTAAAGAGCACCTCGATCAACTCGATTTCCCAGTGCAAATTGAAACCCGAGTGACCCGTTTTCCTCAGCCGGCCAGTTCCGGTTATCGCGTGGCAGATCTTCGATCAAAAGTGACCCGAGACATCCGCGCATCGATTCAATCGATGCTCTCTCAGTTTTGTCCCGAAAGTTGTTTACTCGGTGAGTTTGATGTTCAGACTGAAATTGTGAATCCGGAGGAGGTTGACTACGCTTCTAGCCAGGAATATTTTCAAGACGGGCCTGCTGCGATTCGCGTTCGAGGCGTCAAGGCAACGGTGATGACGGACCAGTCCCTGCCCGCAGAAGAAGCGCGAGGCATTGTAGAGATGGTGAAGCTCAAAGTTGCACCTTATAAGAATTCTGAAGTCATTGCTCAGGCGATGAAGTTCCCACGCAACTTGAATTCTGCTGGAGTGGTGGCTGGAAATTTCGCCGGAGGCATGAATGGGCTTCGTGCGCCTGCATCGCTTGAGTCAAAAGACACGAAAGATTCGAAAGAATTTCGAGATCAAAAAGAGACTCATGATCAAAGAGAAACTCGTGATTCGAAGGAATTAAAAGATTCTACTGAAAGTAGAACTCATAATTCAACTCAGACCAATCAAGACAGCAAACAAAGTTCTTCTGCGGATACCCGGAAAGAACATTTTGAGCATTATGAAAAGATTGAGCGCGTCGAAAATGGAGACGCGGTTCAAGCGATGCTTGATAAGTTTAAACTTTATGGAATTGTGCTTTCTGCAATCATTCTTGCACTTCTGTTTACCTTAGTGGCAATCAGCTTCCGTAAACAGATCTTTGATGGCGGCAAATCACCAGACTCAGGGAAGGACAATTCCCCTGCAGGTAAAGGGTTCTCTCAGTCGAATGACAATCAGGGACTCACTACAGATGAAAAGGCCGCACTTATTGGCAAACGTGTAGAATCCTCACGACTTTTTGATGAGTTGACGGGGATCTATTCGGAACAACCTAAAGTCGCAAAACATGTCTTCACCCACGTGTTAACCGAAGAAGGCGTTGAAACGACGGCTCTTTATCTTGAGATTTTTGGTGAGAGTGTTGTGATGGACCTTCTGCGTGATCCAGGGCTACAGGCTGATCTCAATGAGCTCATGGACTTTTACTCACGCAATACCTTTGACATTAACGACGACGAGAGGCTTGGACTTTTGAAGAAGCTTCATCACCGTACCGTGACTGCCAAAATGCAAGTGCATGGAAGTCGTTCAGCGGTCCTTTTTGATTTCCTTGCTGAAATGGATGCACCACAAGTATTTGAGATGATTAAAAATGAATCCAATACGGTGAAAGCCATTGTACTCACTCAGTGTGATTCAAAGAGAAGAACGGTTCTTTTTAACTCTCATGATGAGCAGACCCAAATTAAACTCATGGCAGAATTGTCCAGAATTGACAATCTCCCAAAAAATTACATTCACAATGTGGCCTCTGCATTGAGACGTAAAAAGCTCGAGAATCCAAAATTGAATACCGAAGCCCTTCCGGGTACGGATGTATTGGTTTCATTCTTGGAGCGTTCAACCATGGAAGCTCAAAGAAATATCATTCACCAATTGATTTCAAATTCGGGTGGTGAGGCCTTAATTAACCTAAAAGCAAAACTAGTCAGTGTAGAGACCCTTCGTTATCTGAAGGATCAGCAGCTGACTGAAGTGATCACGTCGATTAAGCACGATGAAATGGTTCATTTCATGAAGGGCTGTAATGAAGACGTCAGAAACTCCATCATGAACAAGGTTCCACGAGACCTTGCTGATGATTTAGGTGAAGAGCTCGTAATGGCAGAGGGTGTGTCTAAAGATGTATTCGCTACTGTTGAACGTAAGGTTCTTAATCGGATCAAAACGATGGCCAACAGCGGACAGATTAACCTGTCAGATGTGAATGAGCGCATCTTTGCTGAACAGTTTGGTTTTGATCGAATGAGTGAGGTCACGGGAACTGACATCAGGAGATACGGGTAATCATGAATATATCATCAACATTTGGAGTGATTATCGGGTTTGTTGTCATGGTTGCAGCCCTCCATGAGACCAAGATGGACTTGGGGTTCTTTCTTAACTTTCACGGGATTGTGATTGTGGGAGGTGGCACTCTTGCTGCTGCAGCAATCAGCTTTCCAATTGGAAAGCTCTTTACCCTCTTTAAAGTCTTCTTTTTGAGATTGCTCGGGAGAAATCGGATTGATTATCAGGGGACCATTGAGCAGATGCTTGAGCTCAATAAAAAGCTGTCACTCGGATTGATGGGCACCCAAGATGCAGTGGCCAATCTTAAAAATGAGTTTTTGCGTGAGTCCGTCACCTTGGTGGTCGATGGAGTTTTAACGGAGCGAGAGATTCGTCAGGTTCTGGATCAACGCTTAACGACGATTGAGCACCATTACATGCATGAGGCTAACATGTTTAAAGCGATTGGAAAGTATCCACCCGCTTTCGGACTCTTGGCCACCACGCTTGGGATGATTGCGCTTCTTCAAAAGATTGGACAACCCGGAGCCGAGAAAATGATCGGGCCTGCTATGGCCATTGGGTTAGTGGGAACGCTCTACGGGATTGCACTTGCGAACTTAGTGTTTCTTCCGATCGCTGAGGCACTGACGGAAAAGACCGAAGAAGAAATTGCGCTTCGTAAGATGATTATTGAAGGAGCTTTGTTACTGAAGCAGCGAGTAAATCCAGTTTACATGCGAGAAAGCTTGAATTCCTATTTATTGCCAACTGAGCGTGTTCGAAGAAAGGCTGCGTAAGAGATCATGGCGGTCATACGAAAATTTGAGCGGCCAAATTCGGATCAGGACTTGCCTCCGGTAAGGGCGAAGCGGAACCGCAATCATCAGGGACATGACGAATCCAATTGGCTTATCAGCTATGCCGATATGATGACCTTGCTCTGTGTTTTCTATATCATGCTCTTTAGCATGTCGAAGGTGAATACTCCTGAGTTTGAAAAGGTGAAACAGCAAGTCGCTGAGCACTTTGGAACCAAGTACGAATCTCCCACTGAGGATTTAGGTAAATTTGTAACTCAAATTATCCAAGAAGCCGGCGTCGCTAAAGAAGTCACGGTGACGAGTGATGGGGTGAGTGTCAGTCTTGCCTTTCATTCCACTTTGTTTTTCGGAACCATGAGTGCTGAGGTTTCCAATGAGGGTAAGCTCATTTTGGACCGGATTGTGAACGGACTCAAAGAGAAGCAACAGGGACTTGGAAAAGAATATAAGTTTGTAGTGGAAGGGCACACCGATTCGCAACCGGTCGTGGGAGGTCCTTTTCCTTCTAACTGGGAGCTTTCCAGTGCGCGTGCGACTCGCGTGATTCGCTTGTTTCTAGAGAATGGTTTTAAGGCATCCAATCTTTTGGCTATCGGTTATGCCGATACACAGCCCGTAGCGGACAGTCGAAATTCTGACGGTAGTTGGAACGTGGAGAATTTAGGTAAGAACCGACGAGTGGTCTTAAGGGTGCTCCTTCCTGAGGTGGATACGATTCCTTGGAATATGAAGCCGACAGCAGGTCCCGCACCCGCATCGGTGGTTCCGCCTATGTCGCCCCCGTCTCCCTAGGTAAACAATGCCGAGTTAGAGTGAAATGACTTTGTGAGAAAATGACAGCTGAGGTGAGTAATATGAATCAAATCGGGTCTGTAGAGAAAATGAGTCTGTTTGCGTCGATCTTCTTTTTTGCTTTTGGGATTGGACTCATTGTGGATGGAAAAAAGCTGCACCAAGCACAGCTGAAGGTTTCCCAGAGAGTAGATTATAAAACAACGCTCAATCCGTATATTTTGTAGATTCTGAAAATAAAAAACCCCAACTCAAATTGGTAATGCAGTTAAAGCAAACTCATATGAATTGGGGTTTCTAGGTTGGATGATGACGCTAGAGTTGTAAAATCGGCCAACGCTAAACGGTCAAAAAAAATGGCTCAGGAGGAGGGATTCGAACCCCCGACCAATCGGTTAACAGCCGATTGCTCTACCACTGAGCTACTCCTGAAACGTATTAAAATAATTAACGAAAAAAGAAACCGTTGTCTATACTAAATTTAATGCCACGAAACCCCGCTTATTCCATGATTTTTACACTCCTCTTGGCTTTTGGTATTTCGGAGCCCCAGTCCCGGGCGGAGCCTTTGGCCGCACTGTTTCAGAATCGCCCCCTTGCTAAAAAAAAGGCCCCGAAAGTCGTTCGCCTCCCGATTCCCCATGAGTATTTAAGCTACTCTCGGGCTAAATCGCTACTCCGGCAGAAGGCATCGGTGGCAAAAATTGAGTCTCTGGAGCGAGAGGTATTGCTATCGCCCCTGGGTTCAGAAACCCGGGGTCTCGAGAAGGACTTAACTGATCAATTTTATGCCCTCGAAATCAAAAAAGGGGTATCGCTCGTGAAGAATCGGCATTGGGCTCCGGCGATCTCAGCTTTTCATCGAGGATTAAATGGACTCAATACCTACAAGTGGATTTATTATTGGGGTGAGGATGCTTCTCGGGCGCTTGCACAAATGTGTACCCGAAATAAAAAGAAAAAAGATGAAGAGTGCCTCACACTTGCTAAGCGTCTGGTGGAAGCATTCCCGAAAGTGGCCCTTGAAACGAAGGTTCTGAGAGATCTTCCGGCACTGGATATGACTTCCGTTCCTGAGAATAATGTTGAGCGCCTGTCTCAAAGTTATACCGAGAAAACTGAAAAAGATGAGGAAGCTTTTCAAGAGGTATTAGATAATTATCTAAACGGTAGAGACAGCGATCTTCAGCGATCGGCAAAAGAATTTATTACAGAGTACCCCCGTTCTTCGCTTCGTTTTCGAGCCAGTTTTCTGATGGCCGAATCTCACCGTAAAAATCATCGCGAGAAGGAGGCTCAGCCACTTTATCAGAGTCTGATCGATCAAGTCCCGCTCAGTTATTGTTCGATCGTTTCAAGCGAGCGACTGCAGGTGAATCTCCGAGATCGAGTTAAGAAGGATGCCATTGATATTGATGTGGGCGCGATCAACCCCAATCTCTATGAGCGAATCACGCTTGCGCGCGCCAAGGCGCTCTATTCAAATCAATTGAATGATGAAGTGGGGATAGAGCTTGAATCATTAGCGCGAGTCAAAAATTACAATACGCCCTTCCTCTTGTACTTGATGAAGTTTGCAAGTGTGGCCGATCAAAATTTGGTCTCATTTAAGCTTGCAAATGAGCTGATTCAGCGAAAGTATGATCGACTCCTGAGTGCAGAGTTTATTGATCTTCTCTTCCCGGATCGATACTTAAAAGAGATTCAATCGTCTTCAACCCAGTATGGTCTAGACCCTGTTTTGGTTACGAGCCTCATCAAGCAAGAGTCAGGATTTAAGGCGAACGCCATTTCATCTTCAGGCGCCTTGGGGCTGATGCAGCTCATGCCGTTTACCGCGATTGATACCAAGAAGGATCTATGGCTCTCCACTCTGGTGGAACCCGTCAGTAACATTTCAGTGGGGACCCACTATCTTCAAACCCTCCTTGAAAAATATGAAGGCAATGTCCCTTATGCGCTCGCCGCCTATAATGCGGGTCCGCACCGTGTCTTAAAATGGAAAAAAGACATCAAGGCGGATTGGACGATGATCGATTTTATTGAGTCGATTCCGTACAAGGAAACCCGAGAATATGTCGCCTCCATTTTAAGGAATCGCTTTTGGTATCAATACCGTAAAAACTTGCCGGCTCAACGAATTACTGACCTCAAACTCTGATGACTGCCGCTCGCTCCTGTGCTAAAATCATCAGTAAGAGGTGATTGGGATGAGTATGCAAAGGGTTCGAGATTGGGTTCTTCTTTCTGGCAGCGCTAACCCCGACCTTGCTCAAAAAATTGCCGAACGCTTGGATCGGCCACTGGGAGAAATTGAATCCCGCCGCTTCAGTGATGGTGAAGTGTTTGTTGAGATCAAAGAAAACGTGAGGGGGCGTGCAGTTTACCTGATTCAAAGCACCTGTACCCCTGTGAATGAAACCATGATGGAATTGCTCATCATGATTGATGCGCTTAAGCGGGCAAGCGCTAAAGAAATCAATATTGTCATGCCTTATTATGGATATGCGAGACAGGATCGGAAAGTGGCTCCCCGTACTCCGATTAGCGCTAAGCTTATTGCAGACCTTCTCACTGTAGCGGGTGCAACTCGAGTGGTATCCGTTGACCTCCATGCAGGCCAAATTCAGGGCTTTTATAATATTCCTTTTGATAATCTTTTTGCGATGCCCGTCATTCAAAAGCACTTTGAAGAAAAGATTTTACCTCAAATTCGAGCTTCGGGTGAAGAAGTGGTGATCGTGAGTCCAGATGCGGGAGGGGTAGAGCGAGCGCGTGCTTTGGCAAAACGCCTCGATGCAACGGTCGCTATGATTGATAAGCGGAGAGTGGGACCGAATGTCGCAAAAGCGATGAACATTGTCGGAGAGGTTTCCGGAAAAGCGGCCATCATTCTAGATGACATGATTGATACAGCGGGCACACTCACCGAGGCTGCAAATGCAGTCTTAAAGCATGGTGCTGCTCGAGTATTTGCAACTGCGACTCATGGAGTTTTATCAGGACCTGCGGTGGACCGAATTAATGCCTCCCCGATTGAGCAAGTGATTGTGACCGACACCATTCCCCTCAGTGCAGCGGCTGCAGCGAGTACCAAAATTACCCAACTCTCAGTGGCACCTCTTTTGGCGGAAGCCATTTATCGAATTCATCACTATGATTCTGTGAGTTCACTCTTTAAGTAAGGCCCATCAAATGAAGATTATCGTCGGACTTGGAAATCCTGGACCTAAATATGAAACCACTCGCCACAATATCGGATTTCTCTGTGTCGATTATCTGGTGGATCAGTGGAGAGCTCAGGGGCCAGTAATTAAACACCAGGCGGAAGTCTATCAAACGACGGTCGAGGGCGAGCAGGTCATCCTGATGAAGCCCCAAACCTTTATGAATCTTTCGGGTCGTTCGGTGGGACCGCTTTATCAGTTCTACAAATGTGAACCGAAGGACGTTATTGTGATTCATGACGAGCTCGATATCGATCCACTTGAAATTCGCTTTAAGGCCGGGGGCTCCCCGGGCGGCCATAATGGGCTCAAGTCGATGGACGAGTGCTTGGGCTCCCTCAATACCGGCTATTACCGGGTCAGACTCGGGATTGGCCACCCGCGAAATTTTAACCTCAAAATGGACGTAGCGGACTATGTTCTTGGAAAAATACCAGAATCCGATTGGGAAGAGCTGGAACCCCTCTTTCAAAAGGCAGAGGGCGGAATTCGCCTGATTTTAAAGGGTAAAATCAATGAGGCCATGAATAAATTCCATGGACGACCAAAGGCACCTCAAGATAAGTAAATAGGCCTATGAGTTTACAGTGCGGTATTGTTGGTCTTCCGAACGTCGGAAAAAGTACGATCTTTAATGCGTTAACGAGTGCGAAGGCGGAAGCGGCAAACTACCCGTTTTGTACGATCGAGCCCAACACCGGAATGGTGAAGGTTCCTGATCCACGACTTGAAAACATTTCAAAATTTATTCCACCTCAAAAACTCATTCCAGCCGTGATGACCTTCGTAGACATCGCAGGCCTCGTGCGTGGAGCCTCTAAGGGTGAAGGGCTTGGAAACCAATTCTTAGGCCACATCCGTGAGACGGACGCGATTGCTCACGTAGTTCGTTGCTTTAATGATTCAAACATCATTCACGTCGAGGGCTCCGTAGACCCGCTTCGCGATATCGATACCATCGATACTGAACTCGTCCTTTGTGATCTTGAAGCGGTGTTAAAGAAATTGCCGAACGCTCAAAAACAAGCGAAGACAGGTGATAAGAAAGCAGCAGCTCTTGCAGGTGTGCTTGAGAAAATTAAGCCGATGCTTGATCAAGGTAAAACCGTTCGTGCGTGCGGACTGACCGATGAAGAAAAAGAAATTGCCTACGAAATGCATTTTCTAACCATTAAGCCTGTGATGTATATCGCAAACGTAGATGAGGCGACTCTCGCGAATCCGTTTGAAAATGAATATGTAAAAAAAGTCGTTGAGCACGCTAAAAAAGAGGGCGCGCCGGTAGTGCCGATCTGCGGAAAAATCGAATCTGAAATCGCAGAGCTTGCCGATGAGGATAAAAAATCTTTCCTTGCAGACATGGGAATGGATGAGCCGGGTCTGAATCGCGTGATTCGTGCAGGATACAATCTTCTTGGATTACAGACCTACTTCACTGCAGGTGAGGTCGAAGTGAGGGCTTGGACATTCCACAAAGGCTGGAAGGCGCCTGCGGCTGCGGGCGTGATTCACACAGATTTCGAGCGTGGATTCATTCGCGCAGAAGTTTATCATTACGAAGATCTCCTGAAGCACCAATCTGAAGCGAAAATTAAAGATGCAGGACTCCTTCGTGTAGAAGGCAAGGAGTACGTGGTTCAAGATGGCGACATCATGCACTTCCGTTTCAATGTTTAGATCAATCCTGATTCTGAGCTTGTCCTTAGGTGTTGCTGCTTCGGTTGAAGCGAGTGAACGTAAGGTCACGGTCAGTGGTGAGTGTAATCTTGAAGTCGAGCCAGATCGCGGGAGTTTAAATCTCGTTGCAGAACACACGGCTCCCGATGCCAAGACCGCCATCAAGAAGGCCACTGAGCTTCATGAAGCTTTGAGAGCGGAGCTGAAGAAATCCAAACTCAAAGGCCTTGAGCTCTCAAGTAGTGAATACACGGTTCAAGAGGTCACGGCTTGGGAAAATAATAAGAGCGTCAGTAAAGGCTATCTCTGTAGAATTGGCCTAAAAGTAGTGACCCCCGAAATCCCGGCCATAGGTGAGATTCTCGCGATTGCAGGAGAGGTCGGAATCCGCGATACGCATGGACTTCAGAACTATCTTTCAGAGGCAAAAAGTCTGGATGAGAAAAAGAAGTGTCTAGAGAGTGCAGCAAAGAATGCGAAGGAAAAAGCCGAGCATTTAGTTCACAGCTTAAATGCGAAGCTCGGTTCAGTGATTCAAATTCAAGAGCGTGGATCGGTGGCCCCGCAGCCGATGCCGATGGCTCTTGAGGGAGTTGCGATGATGGATAAATCCATGTCACGAAGAGCGACCCCTACGATTGAGGCGGCAAAGCAAAATCTCCATCAAGAGATTGATGTCACCTTTTCAATTGAGAATTAGTGACTCCGAGAAGAGAGGCTGACTCCCACCATGGAAACGAGGAGTGCGCCTGCTGCAAACATTTGGATTTGACTCAAGTGTAGTCCCAAGAAGTGAGAATTAATCCAAAGGGCCGAGAGTGGAAAAGAGAGCTCAAGCAGGGTTGCGACCGACGCCGGAACTTTCTTGAGCCCTCGATAGTAAAGAATCACTCCTAAGAACCCTGGAATGAGTGCCATAAAAAAGAGTGAGCGCAAAACGGAGTGTTCCGTCAGTACAAAGGGCATCTCAATTTGAACTTGGTCAAAGCGTTTTGAAATTAAATAAAGAGACAGAAGACCAAAACTAAAGCGCCAAAACGAAAGAACGCTTTCATTGCATTTTCTTAAGACCACCTTACCGACTACGGTCGATACCGACCACAGGAAGGCCGCGGTGAGGGCGAGGAGTGCGCCTAGAGAGGCAGCACTTCGAAGCTGAGTGAGTGCAACTCCATTTGGAAAACTCACCACAAACGCCGAAAAAAACGCAAGCGATGCCCAAATCATGAAGCTCGCACTGATTTTTTCACTCAGGAATAAAGAGGAGAGAAAAATAACCAAGATCGGCTGAACCTTCTGTACCAAGATGGAAACGGTGGGGTTCACAAATTGAAAGCTCATCGTGAATAAGATGGTTGCCAGAGCGGAACCACAAAACCCAATGAATGCAGCGCCCAGCATCTCTCGCCAGCCGAGAAAGATTTCTTTTCGGGCTGACTTTAAAACCCAAATAAGGCTGATTGCAGCTGCAAAGACATGCTCATAGAAAACAATCGTGACGGCAGAGAGCTCTCGTGAAAGAGGATGACGAAACAAGGTGTCCGTGGCCCAGAGTCCGGCACCGAGGATTACGTAAAGAGCGTTCCACATGATCGCATCCAGTCTTTGAAGTAAACAGGGGCTTGTGCCGCCATTGTTTTGCGAAGTTCGTCCTTCTTCATTCCATCCGTATTCTCGAAAAACTTCGGATCAAAGAGTGCGAATTGAATGTTGTTGGGTTGGTAGTTTTTTGCATCCGATGCAGTCACGTGCGCCAAGAGTGCGCCGAGTGCGGTATTGGTCGGAGGCGCTGAATGGGGAAGTCCTTTCACGCGTTCAAGAATAAAGGTCGCTGCAAGCATTCCGCAAGCGGCAGATTCGAGATAGCCTTCTACGCCTGTGATTTGACCGGCCAGATACACTTTTGGATGACCCTTCAGCGATAGATCAGATCTTAAAACTCGCGGACCGCAAACATAGGTGTTTCGGTGCATGGATCCCATTCGGAGGAACTCAGCATTTTTGAGGGCTGGGATTAAGCGAAGGGCTTTTAATTGTGAGCCGTACTTTAATCGAGTTTGAAATCCGACCAAGTTGTAAGCCGTCTTTGATCGATTCTCAGGTCTCAACTGGACCGCGGCATAGGGTCTGCGACCCGTTTGAGGATCGGTGAGGCCGACGGGCTTCATGGGGCCAAAGCGAAGCGAGTCGCGGCCTGTGGCTGCAATGGCTTCGATGGGCTGGCATCCTTGAAAATATTTTTCTTTTTCGAAATTTTTAGTCGGGACCATTTCACCCGTAGTGATGCAATCGATGAAGGCGTTGTACTCTTCTTGCGACATCGGGCAATTGATGTAGGCCTCTTCGCCGCCCTTGTCATAGCGGTTTGCGGTGAACGCAGAAGTCATATCGATGGTCGTCGTATCAATGATGGGGGCAATCGCGTCGTAGAAATATAGGTCTGTATCTCCCGTCGCTTTTGAAAGCCAAGCGGTGAGATCATCTGAGGTGAGGGGACCTGAAGCAATGAGGGTGATTTCGTCATTGCCGGTAAAGGGGGTGCTGACTTCGCCTTCCACAAAAGTGATGTTCTTATGATTGCGGATTTTGTCAGTGATGAAACCCGCGAACTTGTCGCGGTCTACGGCAAGTGCCTCGCCGGCCGGGACCTCTGCAAATTCTGCGGCATCTAAAATCATCGAGCCGAGCATCCTCATTTCTGCTTTCATCATGCCGGGTGCAGAGATCGGGGACTTTGATTTTAAAGAGTTTGAGCACACGAGTTCAGCGCACTGTCCGGTGTGGTGAGCGGGGGTTGTTTTCAGGGGTCTCATCTCATGAACGATGACGGAAACGCCTCGTTCCGCCAAAAAATAGGCGGCCTCTGAGCCCGCAAGTCCTGCGCCGATTATGTGCACTTTTTGCATACTTTTGAATTAAACTATTCAGAGGATGACAGCAAGCATAAAGGATTGGGTAAAAAGCTTCCTTGAGTTCGGCCAGAATGAGAAGAACTGGTCATTGGATACCCTGCGGGCTTATGAAACGGATTTGGCCCAGTTTTCCTCCCACCTCGAAAAGCAGTTTCAACTGAGCAATGAAGCGGATCTTTCGCTCTTGTCATCGTTTCATTTTCGATCCTTCACCGGAAAGCTCATGGAGTCGAATGAGAACATTTCAGTCGCCCGAAAAATGAGTACGCTTCGAACTTTTTTTAAGTACTTAAAGCGTAAGAGGGTCATCGAAAAGAATTGGCTCGCCTTGATTCCCTCTCCTAAGGTGGAGAAAAAGCTCCCGAACTTTATGAAGGTGGAAGAGATTCTAGAGTTGATGCGAGCGCCCGATGAATCGACCTGGATGGGGAAGCGGGATAAAGCACTCCTGGAGCTCATGTATGGCTGTGGCCTTCGAGTGAGTGAGGTCGAGGACCTTGACCGATCCTCACTCGAGGTTCAAAAGGGATGGGTCCGCGTGATGGGGAAGGGACGAAAGGAGCGATTTGTTCCTTTAACTCCGATCGCAGAGGAGTCCATTCATCACTACCTGGAGTCTCGCCCCACGATTTTAAACGAGGACTTGGTCTTTATTAACTTTAGAGGCACTCGCTTGACCGCCCGAAGTATCGCTCGGATTCTTGCGCGACAACTCCTTCGTGCCGCAATGCTTTCACCCGAGTGGATTGAGGAAAATCGAAAGATCTCGCCTCACGCGCTCCGCCATAGCTTCGCAACGCACCTGCTTTCAGCGGGGGCTGACCTCAGAAGCATCCAGGAGCTTTTAGGGCATTCCCGATTATCAACCACACAGCGTTATACCCACCTGAATTTGGGCGAGATTCAAGATGCATATCGGGCGGCCCACCCCCTTTCAAAAAAGTAAAACTTCGTGTCTAATGTTTAGACTTAAATGGACTTTAATTTCATCGTCGATTTTCTCATCGACTATTATGGACCCATTCCGTACCTCGCGATCTTTTTGATTCTCTTAGCGTGCGGCCTTGGGCTCCCCATTCCGGAAGACATCACGCTCATTGCAGGCGGTATCCTTGCGTATTATGGGATCTGTGATGTTTGGTTGATGATCGGAGTGGGTCTCCTGGGAGTACTCTTGGGTGACACTTTGGTCTACTGGCTTGGGCATCATTTCGGACGACGAATCCTAAAGCGCTGGCCATTTCGCGTGATCATTGATGAGAAGAAAATTGAATCGGTGAAAGACCGACTCCATCGTCATGGCGGAAAGCTCCTCTTCTCGGCGCGTTTCATGCCAGGCCTCAGATCGACCATCTTCTTTGCATCAGGAACGCTCCATTATCCTTACCGAAAACTCCTCATCTATGATGGAGGAGCAGCATTGATCAGCGTTCCTGCGATCATTTACTCGGTTTACTATTTTGGAGATATTCTCCATTCCGTCATCCAATGGATTAAAAAAGTAGAGGGCGGCATTGTGGGAGTTCTCGTACTCATTGCGCTCTTTTTTGGTACGAAGTTTTGGATCAAACATCAAAAGAAGAAAAAGGAAGCAAAATGAAGGCGAAGATCGGGTTAATCGCATTTTGTTCGCTCTTGTTTTTTGGATTGAATTCATCGCCGCGGGCGTCAGATGAAATTGAAACCGATTTGCCTTCACTGTGTTCGGGGCTCGATAAAGCGTTTCAAAAGCGTGCTTGGGGTGATGATCCCTGTAAGAAGCATTCATGGAAATTTGATTCCACCTCGGTCCAGGGGCGCCCCTTAATTTATCTGGAGATGGGGCCTGAGAACGCGAAAAACACCACGCTGATTTTTGCCATGGTTCACGGGGATGAAATCACCCCCCTTTATCTTGGATTTCAGATTGCAGAGTGGGCCGAATCAAACATGAAGAAGTATCCAAATGCGAAGCTCATCATCGCGCCACTCGTGAATCCGGATGGGTTTTTTGGATTTCCAAAAACACGCGTGAATGCACACGGGGTCGATTGCAATCGTAACTTTTCTACTAAGGACTGGGCGAAAGAGGCGATTTCATCTTGGAAGAAAAACTTTCATTCTGAAAAAAGACGATTTCCGGGATACAAGCCCGACTCTGAACCTGAGACTTTGTTTCAAAAAGCACTGATCGAAAAATTTAAACCAAATAAAATCGTATCCATTCACTCTCCTTTGAATGTCCTAGACTTCGATGGACCCGATAATGTGAAGCTCTTTCGTTTCAGTGAAGACTACGTAAAAAAGTGTGATCAACTTCGCGCTAAAGTAAAGGCTCGATCCACTGGATTCTTCCCCGGCTCTCTTGGAAACTACGCAGGCCAGGATCTTGGAATTCCGACCATCACTCTTGAGCTCCCGACCGCAAATCCCGCGAAGGCGAAGGAGTATTGGGCTAAGTTTAAGAAGGGTCTTGAGATCGTGATTGCGCATGAGATGCCGCCTCGGAGTCAGCCGTGAAATCACTTTTTTCATCCCACATTGAGCAGAAAAAATTAGGATTAAAGCCAGCCATTCATCAGGAACTAAAGCGAACCATTCTGAAGCTTCCTGAGATGGATACGCTCGGAGTGAAGTGGAGTAAGAAGAATTACCCCAATGGCTACACTTCTTACGGATCGCTTTCGAATTTGGATCAGCAGTTTTCAGTTTTTAGTGAGCTGAAACGGCTCCTCGATCGTGAGGCGAGTAAGTTTGTGAAAGCCATCGGTATTGAGTTTCCGCGAGGCGATTTGGTACTGTCCTCCCTTTGGGCAAACGTGATGCCGAAGCACTGTTATCATGCGTTCCATCTTCATCCGAATTCCATTGTGAGTGGTACGTATTATGTGTCGGTACCGAAGGGAACGAGTCCGCTTCGAATTGAAGATCCGAGGGCTCCCTTGTTTATGGCCTGCCCCGCACGCAGCATTCAAAAAGATTTGATCGCCAAAGAAGGAGAAATCATTCTTTTTGAGAGTTGGATGAAGCATGAGGTTCCACCGCACTCCAGTTCTGATCTGAGAGTGAGCGTGAGCTTCAACTACGATTGGATTCAGTCGTAGTTTACTTTTTCTTTTTTGTGGTAGAGCTTGCCTTCACAGCGGGTGCTGGTTTTGGTGTCGGTGACGCTGAGGGTGTTGCTGCGGGCGCAACAGGAAGAGGCTTTGGTGCTTGTTTTTGTTCTTCTGAGATCGTGTAACGAACTCCAGCAATCGCACGCACTTCTTGACCTTGAGAACCGCCGATTCGACCCACGGATGCGCCACCGGTAAAGATGAGGCTATCATTCGCGGCATAACGAATTCCTGCGTAGGCATCGTTTGGGTTTAGGTTCTTATCAAAGGGAAGCATGTTGATGTTGTTCACTTCGATGTTGAGACCCCACTGATCATTGAACGGTAAAAAACCGCCAACCCCAGTGATGAGTCGTTTGCGGTAATCAATCGGTGAAGAGAAAACGGCATCCTGATAGCGAGAGTTTGAGGCTGCCGCAAAACCCAGGTTTAGAAGAAGAGTCCATGACTCGAATTGGCGCTCCAGAGCAGCTCGAACGCCAAGGTACGCAGAGGCGTCTGATAGAAAATAAGCAGTCGATCCGGTGGGGAGATGAATTTCCGGAATCAATGAGATGTTCGTGTTGCTCGTGTCATCCGTCATTCTGATTTTCGCCATCAGTTTCAAATCCCCAAAAGCGGTTTTGTTTCCGGTTGGAAATGCCACTTGGGTCCCTACGGGGAAAGCGCTTGGGAAAGAAATGAAGTGAACAGGAGCCCCAATGAAAAAGGCGAGATTATTGGCAGCCTTCATTCCAAAGAACAGATCCATGGTTTGAATGCTGTCGATGATGTTATAGCTCTTTGTCGTTTGAGTGGAGTCGAGGACTACGAGGGGATCACTCACGTAGTTATAGTTTGCACCAAAATAGAATTTTGATTTCTTTGGCCACTCTGATTTAAATCCGTCTTCCAGCACTACGAAGTGGTCCGAGGTCGAAGGATTAAAAGTTTGTACGTTGATGCTTTCCACAGCGTGAGCCTGTGAAATCATTGAGAGTGCACAAAAAGTGGTCGCCATAAATTGAGCAGTGATGATCTTCATTGCTCTTGATTGTAGCACTGAAGGAATTCATGAATGAACCATAAAATGCGGAAGCCAAATTCTTGACTCGCGATCTTTAAAAGGGGCGATCAGGGATTCCCTGAACTAAGAGCGCGCGATCGTAGTGCCTAAAGCTTTGGGCCGCATCATCGAGAATTCTTCTGCCGGGGCATAAGATTGCCTCATCTGGAAAATCAAGATCCTCATCAGGTGTGGCGAGGATGCCTGGGATGTCCGCAAGCTTCTCTTTGATTTCAGTCATACAGGTCTCAAACCAGCGACGATCTCGCTCCGAATCGAGTTCAATTTCAGCAATCCCTTCAGGAATGTAGCGATAGAACCCTGGCACTTCTTTAGACCAGAGTAAGGGGGGAGAGAATTTAGGCTGGTGATCTGGATTGGCATGGGATCGTTTGCGGTAGGATACGCTCGTGTTTAGATCCACGACTTCGCCAAATTGAGTCGCAACCCAGAAATGAGTGTGTTCGCCCCAGCATCCGGCCCACATGAGTGCTTGATTCTCCATCACCTCAACCCAAGCCGCTTGTCCGTAAAACACATTTGATTGGATTCCACAAAGTCGAAGGGACTCAGCGGTAACAGCCGCAACCATAAGTGGAAACTCAGAGCGGTCACCCGCAATCCGATCGGTGACTTTCGTAATGAGTCTTGAAAGGGTTGCAATGAGTGCAAGGGGAGTCGAATCCATTAACGAACTCCTTTTTTTGCCTGAACGGCAAAGCCAATCCAGCCCAGAATGTAAAACAGTCCACCGATGGGAGTGATCATTCCGAATCCTCGAATGCCGGTAAAGGTGATGAGGTAGAGGCTTCCGGAAAAAATCACCGTGCCTAAAATAAATGCCTTCGCAGGCCAGGTCTTTTCAGGGCGAAAGAGTCCGAAAAGTATTAAACCGAGTGCATGGATCATGAGGTAGTAGGTCCCGGTCTTGTAGATCTCAAGTAGGTCATAACCGATTTTGCCTTGGAGTCCATGAGTTCCAAACGCTCCCAAAATAACGCCTAAACAAGCAAGCCCTGCTCCCGTTGCGATGATGTTCATAGTAGTGCTACCCCTCGATCGATCATTTCTTTAGTGGTTGGATTTTTCTCTGCAAGCTCGGTGAGCTGCCGTCTCAGTTGTGCGGTAATGATGTTGGATGAATCTTGTGCCGAATAAATTTCTAACAATTCCAGGCGCAGTAACCAATCATTGGGAAAGTATTGGTTGAGTTGAGTTACGGTGGTGTCCAAAAATCGAATGTTTGACTCTCTCTGATCTCGGTATTCTCGTACCTGCCGATAGAGAAAATTTAAAGTGGTGTTCTCGGGAGTTAAATTGCTTTTGTGAGAACTCACTTTGCTGACTGGAGCGCGATTCTTTAATAGAAAGTTTTTTCGGTCTGCAGCGCCGCCAAAAACAGAAACCACTTTGGTCGCGAAAATTAACGGATAAAGCTTTTGAGACTCCTGAAAGAGAACTTCACCCGACTCATTTAATATCTTTACCTGCTCGAGAAGCCACACACGGCCGACTTTCCCTAAGAGCACTTCTTTTTTGAAATGTCCCTGAATGCGTAATCCAGATTTAGTGTGTAAGCCGCTGCCGTGAAGTTTTCGTTTTAAATCCTCAGGGTCAGCGCTTGCAACACCTGCGCTAAAAAGAGGAATCATGATCTCGGTACCGATTGCGTAGTTCGGAATCTCATCGGTGGCTTGATCATGAAATGAAAATTGCTTGGTGCCGGTCACGGTGAATGCACTTTCTTCACCTGAGCGATCGAGCGCGAAATCCTTGATGATTCCTGTCACCTGAATGCCATGATCTAAGACGACGGTGACCGTATTTTCAGCCGCTTTGGCGACCTCAAGTCCATAGGTGCCCCCTCGGCGGAAGGCCATTGAATCTGCAAATTCATTGAGGGCCAGGGTCAGTTCTTGGAAGTTTTTCGCGACAAAGAGTTGAGGCTGGGGCCGGGTGATATCGTACGAGGTTTGAATACTTGCCTTCAGATTAAATGGAATTTTTTTCACTTCATCACTCAGGCAATGATAGCTCTCGCTGATGGAGGAGAGCAGTCCTGCTCCGTAGATCAGTGGCTTCCCCTGTACTTCAACGAGTCCATATTCTGTGGTCCACCAAGCCATGCGGGTGAGCAGTGCTGCTTCGGATGGAAGTTTTTCTAGTTTTGCAATCGCTTCAAAGTGGGCCTGGGCTTTGGCAATTTCTTCAGCACTGGAGCTGGGATCTTCTTTGATTTCTGAAAGTTTTAAAATGGCATCATAAAGATCGAGATCAAACTTGGTAATGATCGCGTTTCTGGCGACTTCCCCGTAAGCCTCAAGGTAGCTGCGATAATCAGGATCAGCGACAATGGGTACGTGTCCTGCAGCTTCGTGAATGATGTCGGGTGAAGGGGTGTAGCCAATGTTCTCGAGTTTTCGGATGTCGCAGGCAATGGCGAGAATCCGTAGCGCTTGAAACTCGAGGAAAATGGCGGGCGGAATAAATCCATTAATCACGACTGCGCGCCAACCAATCTTTCGAAGGGCGTGGTCCATTTCAGAAACTAAGGGGATGCGATCCGTTGAAATTCCGGTCGAAACCAGTCCTTGAAGGTAGAGGGGGTGACCGTATTCAGAAAAAAAGGCTTTTGAAACCCGCATGACATAACGCCAAACGGCTTGATCAATCGGGGTGTAAAGCGAGGGGTCCTGCTCGGTGATGTATTCACGAAGGTGTTCGGGAATGATTTCGAGCGGAGCGTTCATGAAAGTCGATTATGATCGTTCTTGTTTTTGTCGTCAGAAGCGCCTTCGAGCCCCTTCTTAAATGCGCCGATCCCTTTTCCGAGTGCGGAACCGAGATCAGGAAGTCTGCGGCTTCCAAATAAAAGAACAACAATAGCTACAATGAGAAGGTGTCCACCACTTAATCCAAACATGGCTAAGACTTAACATAAAAGGCTGGATTAAGCATAAGTTTTTGGCTAAGTTGGGCCCACACTTTTTAGGAGAAACGATGGAAAAACAGAAGCCTTTACCGGTTGAGGCCAAACTCATTTTTAAGAAAACGCTCACCCCCGATGTGGTGGAGCTGCACTATGAATCAGAGCCAGAGTTTCCCTTTCAGCCAGGGCAGTTCATCAGCATTCTGGTTGCAGGTAAGGGCCCGGGCGGACGAGATTTGAGACGCGCTTATTCGATCGCCTCAGCCCCTGAGCTAACCCGAGCGGGAAGGTCGGTTTTTGAGCTTTGTGTGAAGCTCGTCGAAAATGGACCAGGTACTCAGTACTTAAATGGAATGCAAATTGGCGAAAAGTTAAAAGGCATCGCTCCCTACGGGGACTTCGTATTTAAGCCAAAAGCCGGCCGAAATGCGATCTTCGTCGCAACGGGGACCGGTATTGCTCCTTTCCGAGCGATGGTGTTTTCAAAGATTTTTGCTGAAAATACGCCTCCTTCTACCGTTCTTCTTTTTGGAGCGAGAAATCAAAGTGACCTCCTCTATACAGATGAGCTCAGGGCAGCCTTGGGGAATCAGGGCTTGGTTCAGGCACTCTCTCGTCCCGAGGGGGATTGGTCGGGATTTAAAGGGCGCGTCACAGATTGGCTTCGAGAAAATGACACCAAAATCGCCTGGGCTGAAACCGAGTTCTATCTGTGTGGAAACGGCGCCATGATCGATGAAGTAAAGCAAATTTTAAGTGGAAAAGGGGTTGAAAAGACCTCAATCCACCAAGAAGTCTATTACAAGCCGAAACCAGGTGAGACACACGCTAATTGACAATTAGCCACTTTTGTTGAAGAGTGGAAGTTCACCACTTGCTAGAGTCGGGATCCCGGTTGTGGTTCCATCCTACCCAGGATGTAATTGCAAATCGCATTCGGAAATATTGCGGAGAGATGGCAGAGTGGTCGATTGCACCGGTTTTGAAAACCGGCAGCGGGGTAACTCGCTCGGGGGTTCAAATCCCTCTCTCTCCGCCACTTCTTCCAGACTTCTGTTTTCACTGATTAAATTCAAATTTAGTTTCCGACGAGGGCCAGAAAAGGGCCAGCGGCCCCATTTTGGTTCTCTGTAATTCCAAAGTTCACGATTCGCGACGCTTCCGCCAGGTGGTCTTTTGAGAGGTGCGCGTAGATCATCGTGGTTTTGATGTCCGTGTGTCCGAGCAAATCCTTAAGCTCGAAGATTCTCCCGCCATTCATCATGAAGTGGCTCGCGTAGGTGTGTCTCAGATCGTGAAACCTGAGGCACCGAACACCGGCCCGAAGGCAAGAGCGTTTGAAGTTCCTCCCGCTGAAGTGATCTGGGTTGAACGGAGTTCCGTTCTGACTCGTGAACACAAACGAGGGGTGAGCTTGATTCTTCTTCAACTCCTGGAAGAATGAACGAAGGGTTTCGTTCATGGGGAAGTATCGTGCCCTACCGCTCTTGGTCTTGTCCTGGAGGTGCCCCTTTCTGAGCAAGGTGCGAGTGATCTGAACCTGGTTTGAATCAAAATTCACACGATCCCAACAGAGTCCAAGAATCTCTCCAAGGCGCATTCCGGTATTGAGAGCCAGGTACAATACCGGGTAGGAAGAGTACGTTCGATTTGTCCGCAGAAGCGCCTCGATCTCATTCCGTTCGAAGTATTGGAACTGCTTCTTCTCATCTTTGAGGTAGAGGCTCTTTTTGATGGGGTTTTGTGAGACGTATTCCCGGTCGAGAGCGAACTCGAAGATCTGCCGGATCATGGTCATGATCCGATTGATGGTCTTCGAAGCCATCCCGCTCCGGAGGTAGTGCGACCTCACTTCTTCGATCATTGAATGGGTGATTTTGCCAATCAAGCAACTCCGAAAGTGTGGAAGAACCTGCCCTGTGAGGGTGTAGCGATAGGTCTGAATGCTCTTGTGGGCGAGTCTGTGTTCGACTCGGGCCTTGAACCATTCGTTTGCTACCTCCTCAAACGGGACTTTTCGCTCGGGACATAAACCGAAGACACCCATTCGGATTTCGGTTCTGGTTTTGCCCTTCCAGTCTGAGGCATCGGTTTTTCGTGTGAAGGTTCGTTTTAAGTATTTGCCATTCGGCAATCGAACTTTTTCTCGATACCGCTTCACACCATTTTTTCGCTTAATAGTTTCCATGTGGTCTCCTTTCGTTGTGGAGGTCACCGGAATCTCTTTTTGGTCGTCCAATTATCAAAGAACTGGCGAGGGTTTTAACATACTTAATGGTTTTCATGGGGTGTTTCCTTGTTTTAGGAACACACCCCCCGAATCAATCGGTTTTCTGACCGGTTTGGTAAGAATTCCGATCAACTCAGGGGGTGGGAGCCGTTAGAAGGGGAGTTCTCCGTCATCTAGGAACTTCTTGATCTGTTCCTCCTGGATCAGGCCCGGGGCATGGATGGTCCTCAGAGGGCGGTAGGTCTTGGCCAAGTCCCATTCAATGATTCCATCGTTATTGACCCTCTCGATGAATTTCTGTTCCTCCATGAATTTGGTGTAGTTCTCGGCTGAGTCCACGCTCTTATTCATCGCGATGGCAAGGTCGCGGGTTCTCATTCGCCCGCCGGCTGAAACCAGCGCACCCATCACGCTGCTGCGACTTGTGGATGCACTCCCGATGGCAATCCAAAGAGCAAGCCTCAGATCGTCGTTTGTGATTTCGCGTCTCCCGTCTGATAGCGCCGAACCAAAGACAATCTGTTCCAAGTAACGGTAGGCCCTCTCCGGGCTCTCAGAAGTGATCTCGATGCCAAGAGTGTTTCCCAGATCGTCCCGCTCTTCGACGCCTCTGCTCCTCATTGCGGCCATGGTAAAGGCGATGAGACTCAGTTTCCTGTGCGCTTCCTCCCCAACAGAAAACGCCTCTCTTGGGATGCTTCCGGGTTCGTGTTGGGCGAATAGGTGCTCCGCAAAACTCACTAGAGCCGCCTCTGCCTTGCCCTCAAGTTCGAAATGATCCTGAGTGGGACCTCTCCAGCTATCGGCATCGATTTTCCTTTTTGGGATGTTCCAAAAACTGAATCTTGGGCCGACGGCGTCTAGGGCCTTCGTGACCTTGCCTCGGATGACATTGGGAGTGACTGCCCCAAGCAGAGTAAAGATAATGGGGTCAGAGTATCCTCGTTGTCCATGACTGCCCTTGCTCGAGGTGTACCCCTCTCCATCAAGAATGCTCGCAAAGATTCCGAACTTGTTCATGAGGTCGTCTTCGTGCCCCGTGAATACCGGGGCCATCTCCTTTACGATCACGACCTTTCCCTTCAGTTTGGGGAGAAGGTCGATCTTCGCGAGTTGTTCTTCGGTCTTATTCGCCGCGTGGCTGACCAGGCTTGCGGCACTAAAGTCATCGACCCGGAGAACCTGGTCCTTAACTTTGGTGCCCTGCTGGCCCTTGGTGAAGGGCATCAGGAGCGTGGTCTTCCCGCTCGAGGGACCTCCGACCAGGATCACTGCAAGGGGCTGCCTCCTCTTAAGGCGGGTGGATGCGATGACTGCGAGAACTAGTCTGGCTGTCTCACGGAGCCCGGAGAACCCGGCTTCGATTTGATCGAGGGTTTCTTTCAGGGTTGAATTCGAATTCTTTGAATCATTCATAAATAGCTCCTTCACTGATGGTTTGGCCACATTCCAGGCACTCACGAAGCCCGATGGGTAGGTAGCAGCTTGCGCAATGGAGGTCCCCATTGACGCTAACGACTTGGCTTCTCCATTCATGATGCAAGTTGAATAGTTTGCTGATAGTAAGATCTGAATGTCCCGCCCTTGCCAGGTGCTCTATCAGGGTGAAATCACTCTTCGTTCTTGGTGTTCTCATTTGTTTTCTCCATTCTTGGAGTTTGCTTCAATCCAGGAGTCCAACTGGGTTTGGGAAAAACGGATGGATCTGCCGATTTTGATGTGAGGAATTCGCTTGATGAAAACCTCGTAACGCAGGCGGGATACCTGCAGGTGCAAGTACTCCGCGGCTTCGTTGATGGTCATTAGTGTTTTGTAATTCAGGGACATTTCATGATCTCCTATGGGTGTTAAACACGATTAAATCGTGCTAACTGCAGTAGTTACGGGAGAAGACCTGATATGCAACCCAACGGATCGGTCGCGCATCCAAAAAAATTACAAGACCACGAAATCAGGAGTGTTTTTCTTAATTTTAA
>CAIOKW010000243.1 GCA_903858975.1 Oligoflexia bacterium
AGTATAGATATTAAGACAAATCGCTACCTGACTTGGATATGTGATTCTGGCTCTCTCCAATCATCTTTGGATTGTTAACTTATCACGGGTCATTGATGGAATTACTGCCGGCAACATCACGGTTGCTCAAGCGGCCATTTCGGATATTACAAAGCCACACGAACGCGCAAAAGCGTTCTCCTTGATCGGTGTTTCATTTGGACTTGGATTCTTTGTAGGTCCGGCGATTGCGGCCCTGCTCACTCATTTTGGAAATCAAGCCCCAGCATGGGGTGCGGCAGGTCTTTCATTTTGCAGCATTCTTTGCACGACCTTTCTTTTCAAAGACTCCGAACAAGCTCACCAAGAGAAAAAGCCTTTTCGAATTACGGCCAAGGACCTCGGGGAAGCATTTAACTTTAAGCCCATCTTTCAATACTTGCGCGATCCACGGATCAGGCCACTGCTTTACCAGTTTTTATTTTTTAATCTTTCATTCTCCGCACACATCTCCTGTTTTGCACTCTTTGCAGAAAGAAGGCTTCACTGGCACGGAGTTCCTTTTGGCGCGAAGGAAGTCGGATACCTTTATGCCTACTTGGGGTTTTTAGGAATTGCGGTTCGAAGCTGGATCATCAGCTTTTTGATTCGCAATTTTGGCGAGCGCGGGACATCAAAAATAGGATTTATCGCTCAAGGGGTGGGTTTCTCAGCCTATGCATTCGTGCACACGATTCCCGGAGCTTTGATTGCATCCACCATTTCAAGCATTGGCTCTGGCCTCATCCGTCCGTCGCTTGCTGCAATGATGTCACACTCGGTTGGACCTAAAGAGCAAGGAATCGTGTTTGGAGTCGGACAGAGTCTTGCTTCAATCGCCTCAATTGTTGCTCCGATCGTAGCGGGAATTTTAATTGGCAAAATGCCGCTTGCGACCTGGGCTTTATTTGCGGGGAGCACCATCTTGATGGCGTTCTTCTTTAAGGTTCCAAAGGCTGAACCAACACCCACCTAAAATGGAGAGAGGGGATGATGCGTTTCGGTCTTTAGGACCGTCGTTTTCATCCCCTCTTTTTCTCATTCCGTACATTGGGATTTCCCCAATACGGCTGATCGGCTAGTTTTCCAGGAAGAGTCTTCCACAGCCATAGGTACCTTATCCAGCTTCGATGGTTCAGATACTTACGATCGGTTTACTCTTTCCCTTAGTACAGACTGATATCAAATCTGCACCACTACTGAAGTGATAATGGGCATGGTCAGGGGCACCTCTCATCCTTAAAAAGAGAGATTCAACTGATCCGTCCACTACTCCTCACCGTAGAGGTCCTCACGTATTCACCGTTTCGCGACCTCATCCGCCACATTCGTCCACCGCTTACACGTTTCCCGGGCTCATTAACTAAGCTCACCCAGGGCGGACAGAATGCTTCCGTGCTTTCACTTCCTCTTCTTCCTGTTCATGTCACCCTCTCCCGCACGCAAAACCCATAGGTCCGATTCTTTCGGTTCTTGACCTATGACACTGGCCTTCATCCAGGTTTAACCGGACTCGGCATTCTGCTCTCCGCCCCATCGCTTCAGGAGTGAAGATGCGCGTTCAATGAGGTTCGCTCTCGCTGCAACCCGAACATTCGCTGCTCTCAGTAACGATACCGAGAGCTTTTCTAACCCAGCATCAAACACTCCCATCTCTGAGAATATTTGTGGGCCAGTGCTACGGTAGCAACCGAAGGACTCTACCGGTGGGACTCAAACCCACGAGAAGAAGAAGCTAGCATCGCTGCTGTTTCTCCACCGCTTGCTTTCGCTTGCGGCATTGATATATAAAGCATGATTGATGCCAGGGCCGGAATGCGAATGAGACTCAGGTTTTTCAATTCCTAGGCTTGAATTGGGATAAATCACCCCAAATCAGGAGACCTTCTATTTAAAGTAAGTCAGATCAAACGCATTTGAGACTAAATCCTGAGAATCAATCCAACACCCTAGCACGGTCAGATCTTTTGCGTCTGCATCACTCGCTCGGCATTCTTGATGTTCGTGAGTGTTTGATCCTTTTTTCTGACAAAGACAGCTAAAATGATCCGTCCAGAAATTCGTCCCGTAAGTATTTCGAATCAAATACTGGCATCCACCCTGAGCTCCGGGGCGCTGACCCACAATCATGGAATAGTGCGCGGAGCATTCGCTCTGATTCAGAGCCATTCCGAGAAAACGAAAGGGACTATGAATGCCGCGATACCCTGGACCCTCATCCAGGATTTTGTAGCAGTATCCAATTCCCAGTGGCTCGTCGCGCGCTAGCGTCTTCTCAATGCGCCTAGTAAATTTCCGATTGCTTGCAAATCCGAGCCCCATCGACTCACGACTTGGTAAGGTCACCGGCAAAAGTGCCTCTCCTTTACATTCTGAGAACACTTCATCCATCAAAGTCTCAAGTCTTTGACCCTTAAAATAATGGGTCATAAAATGAAATTTATCCTTCAGTGAATACTGAATCTTTCCCTCGAAATAAGGTAAGGCAGCAACTTTTTCATAGGCCCGACCATAGACTGCCTCATTGGTCTTTAGGTCACCAAAAGGAACTTGGTATTCGTCCCAAAGGGTTTGGAAGAAAAACATCAGATCGGGCTCACTCAGATTTACGTTTCCATTCCGAAGGCGTTCGACTGCTCGATTCACCACCGAGGCCCTGCAGATCCCATTACGCTCAAGGCTATTAAAAACCCAAGTCATCCGTGAAAAATCAAGACTGTCCGGATTCCAATGGATCGGAACATTGATTTTATGAATCAAGGCCGTCCACAGTGGCGAAGTCAAATCACTTGAATCGGGATCTTGATTGAATCTCCAAAAATCAATCATTTGCGAGGCAGTATACGCGTAGCAGGTACTCATTTCTCCCTGATTATAAATGGGGATCCGATCAAAGGGATGATGGGGAAGGTCATAGAGATTCACCGGAGTGCACGCTTCAGAGTCCATGCCTTCAGCGAAGCATGGAGCCAGCGCTAAAAACAAACTCAGGAATGCAACTCGGAGTAATTTCATTGGAATCTGGTTCTACAGAGCGACTCATGAGTTGTAAAGCCAACAATCAGTGTCATTTTGACCTCTTGATCCTGAGCTCTGCACTGGTGCCGGAATTGGACCCCCTGCGCTAAAATTAATAAAAGAACCAATATAATTAATAACCTAGAAATCAACGCAACATGGCACAAGCTTTGCTCTATAAGAAGGCAGGGGGTTCGATATGAAAATCGCAATCAGATTGTACTTAGCAGCCATCATCGTTCTTGGAGTTCTTCAAATCAAGCGTGCCAGCGCCGACCTTGAGCTGATTGCATTAACCGCTCAAAATCAAGTCGCTGCCACTACAGCATGCCGATGAGATCTCGAATGGAAGGCGCCAATCTCTGAATTTCTTCTTTCGAATAAAAGGCTACCGACTTATTCCACTCACTGGTTTTAGGTGTTCTCAGAGCAGCAGTTCGAATACAAAAGTTAAGCTGGGCAATTTCGACGCTCGTCACGTCGCTCAAATCTTTTGTTGCCCACTCTTTGCAATTGATCTGCGGCTCTACCCAATCCTTTGTGCTCACTTTGTCGGCCTTAACATCCGCATAGAAGTCAAAAGACAACAGACTCGCTCTTAAAACTGACAAAGTCCGGAGGATCTCAGCCGAGGTGTAGATTGAAAATAAATCACTATCCGTCATCGTCTTCAATCGTTCTACTAAGGGCCCAGAACAGTCTTGCTCCACATACTTTCGACAAAGCAAAACACCCATCACAAAACTATGGCGCCCTGGCGAAGTGATAAACTCTTTTACCTCTTCTGCTTTGATCTGCGCATGAAGAAGCCGCATATAGAATTGAGGACGTGGATCTAATTTGAGTTCATCATATCGGGCGAGGAGCTCTAATACCTTGGCTTTATCAAAAGTCTCTGGCGTTAGTCTCTTTTCGATCGCAATAATCAATTTAGGATCGGGTTTTGATTTCAACCACACGTCGACATTGACAAGATTCAAAATGCGCGGATAAGAATCAAAAATTTCTTGAATCACCCGTGAATCCTGAACGCCACTAAAAATCTGAACGAGGCGTGCCTCTGGGATCGGCAATGCGGTAACTCCCAAAAACTTCTGTGCACCGATCACCCGACTCACCTGAGAAGACTTAAGATCCTCATTAGCTATCCCATACACGATGGACATCTGCGCGAGCACCAGAAGGGTGATCCCATAGCGGATCGCTCTTTTCACCTCTGGATAAAGGGCCAGTTCACGATTCAATGCTTGATAAAAAAACCACCACTCGCCGGCGAGAATCATCGACAAACTCAAATACAGTGAATTCACTTGGGTGAGTATGTAAAATGCAGATGCAAATAGAACTAAGTAGAGAAACTTAAATCGGAGCGGGATATTTTGAACTCGAATCGAATTGAAACGATTCACAAAAGGGTTAAAAGTACTGAAAAAGAATCCGCCAAAGAGAATTGAAAGGTACATCAAAGACTCAGCAGAACTGAGATGACCGTGAAAATCAAACACTTGAATCGCTTGTTCAAGAAAGGAATGCGGCACTTCTGATTTGTTGCGCAAGAATAATCCTGCCGCATAAGCAAACCACACGAGCCCCATCAGTCCAAGATTGATGAGTGATGAAAAGAGTGCGGCTAAAAAGATTCCGAGCTTACTGACTGGTAGACTCTTAATCCAGCTTGTATTTTTTTGGATAAATGCGGCACCCACAAAGCCGCCCCCTAAAAATAAAACCAGAGGAAGCGCTAAGACCTCTTGATCCACTCCAAGTTTTGGCCCAATGAAAAGCAAGGCCATTCCCGCAGCGAGGATATAAAACCAGATCTTAAGATATTCCCATAAAAATAGGCCGATCAGACGAATCATGATGCCACTCCCCGATCACGCGTGAAGTAGATAAAAAGCTCTTCAGTGGTAATGGCACGCTTATCCATTAAGGTTTCAGCATTTTCCAACCGTGCCGCTTCGAACTTGGAGCGAACCATAATGTAGGACTCTGATGCGTCGGAATTGAGACCCACTGAAATACAGTGAGGTGTTTGAAAAAATGGATTCTGGTTCCCTGCGAGTCTTCGCAGTTTCACATAATGATTTTTCACATCTTTTATAGATTGATTGATCTGAATCTTTTTATTTTCAATGAGCCAGATATGATCCACATAGCGCTCTACCTCTGAAACGAGGTTTGTCGCCATCACTACTGAACCCCCGGACTTACAAAAGGCTCCCAGATATTCCATCACGTAAGCCCTTGCGCTGGCATCTAAGACGGAGGTGATCTCATCCAGAAAAAGCACTTTCGGTTTAATCGCGACGGCCGCTGCAAACGCGATCTGCATTTTTTGACCGCGCGAAAACTGCTGAAAGCGTTTTTTAGGGTCCACTTTGAATCGAGTGATAAAACTATCGAATAGTTCTTGGTCCCAGTTCCGAAAAAATTTTGCGTAGCTTTTATAGAAGTCAGAAATATTGCTCGAAACCTGAATGTCTATGGTTTCTGAAACATACCCAATCTGGTGGTTGACCTCTTGATCGCTTCCTGAAAAAGGAATACCAAAAGCAAGACCACCGCCAAAATCGGGAGCTTCATGGCGCATCAGGATTCTCATGAGTGTTGATTTCCCTGCTCCATTCTTTCCTAAGAGTGCGTAGAAAACCCCTGCATTGATCCCAAGTGAGACATTATCGAGAACTTTCTGTTTAAAGTACGACTTCGTAACATCAGTGATCTGGATCAGATTAGCCATAATAGTGATTACTCAATCTATATTATGGGCTCCCAGGAAGGGAAAAATCAAGGTCGCATTTTACCAGTTAAACCAGTGCGGAAAATGAAATCTCCTCCGGTGGTGTGGACGAGGCTCGCTCGGTGATGCCGATGGAGTGGCTGCTGGAGTCGCTGAGGGGGTTGCCACCGGAATCACCACTGGAGTTGGATACGGTGTCGCAATCGGTGTCGGATATGGCGTAGCGACGGGTACCACGACTACAGGCGCTGGAGTTGGGCTTGGATCCAGTATGACGGCCCCGACCTCAGGGGCACCTTGATCGATCCAGGTATTCAATAAAGTAATCTGGTCGGCCTGTAAGGGACCATTCGGAGGCATGGATTGCTGGGTGATAGCCACACTTTTTACGATATCCAGCGCAGCCTTCACATGCGCATAAGTATCGAGCGAAATCCCGGCCGACGGCCGAGAGGCACCATGACAACTGATACAACTGGGTTGAAATACCCCTTGATTGACTTGCGCATAAGAAATTCCGGCATTAGTCCCGCTTGTCGAGGCAGTAATCGCAGAAAGGTCTATCGGAAGCGAGGCATGCTTGGTCTCATACACACCGCAACCCATCACGGACAACAAAGAAATAGAAAAAATCGTAGAATAAATACTCAAACGTACTCCCATGTACAGCACCTCAATCCTGATATAAAAATATCATGCGAATGAGCCTTCCTCTTTTAACATTTGGAAGTAAAAAGCTAGTCGGCTTGCTCCTTAAATCTATGAGGCCATTCTCCAAGCCTTCTGAACTCACGCTTCTGATTTTTGGGACCCAATTTAGTGCAGAGTAGAATCAGCTTGATATGAAAAGTGATTCCGAGCTGATCCCCGGTTTGAGTGAAGTCTCAGTCAGTAAGCTGAGTTCGATTCAAATGCCAAATATTCTGATTTTATCGGACCTCACTGTAACTGCTCGTCATTGTTGCTATAGCGGGTAAAATCCTTGCGTTGAAATGCCAAAATGAATGATTATCGAAGGTCTCGTGAGTTTGACTTCAGCGATCATTTCTTATATTCCTCCCATCCAATGATGCGTTTTACTCTAGCCCTCCTTACCCTCTTATTCAGCCATCCTTCCTTTGCAGGACCTGAGACTAAGCTCCTGCTGGTCGGTGGCGGTAACCGCCCTGCCGAAGCAGTACAAGCCTTCAGTCAATGGGCGGGGGGAGCGTCTGCCCAAGTCCTGATCATTGGATGGGCATCTGAAATTCCTGAACAATATTTTGAAACCCTCTCGAAAGATTTCGAAGCACAAGGGGTTCACACTTTTTTGAAATCCTTAACAGGCCCGACGAATGCCGAGGAGCGTACTGCTTTTTTGTCTGACCTTGAGAAAGCAAGTGCGGTTTTCTTCACGGGCGGCAATCAAAACCGCGCGATGGCCGTCATCGATGGAATGGACCTAAGAACTCCGCTGACTCAAAAATTCTTAAGCGGGACGCCCTTTGCAGGCACGAGCGCAGGCACTGCCTTAATGGCCAATCAAATGATGACCGGGGACTCAACTGCCCCCGTCGGCTTGGGTCTTGGACTCTTTAAAAAAGGGATGATCGACATGCACTTCTTAGTCAGAAATCGCGAGCCCAGGTTACTGGCCGCGATGAGTGCCGCTCGGTCCCACTTTGGAATGGGAATTGACGAGGACGCCGCACTTGCCATTTATAATTCAAGCACGGCTGAAGTTTTGAGCGATCGCCATGTCGTTTTTTATGATCAAGAAACGGATCACGACCTCGTGAGAGTTGAACTGAAACACCAAGAGCGATTCAATCTGAGTACTTGGACTCAATTATTCTTTTGACATGATGTGAACCATCTTCATACCGCCGAGCTGAAGAAAAACTTTAGCAGCCCAGGGATTCCCGCCATAAGCCGACTTGAATTCAGAGGGCATTAGGTTTTCAGTGACCGAAGTTCCCAAATAAAGTGGAAACACATCGAGCTTACTCAGCTGCCGAGAGTATCCAAGCGTAATAGCTCCCACATATTTACCTTGATGAGGAGTCGCGCTTGAAATCTGAACTTCATCAGGCGTGCGCTCCAGCACTTCGATTCTTCCCCAGATTTGGTCGAGATTCCGTTTCACTAAAAACTCTTCGCTGAATGAAAACAAGATTTCGGCTTCATCATATTTTTGTGCAACGCCTGAAATCAGGGCATTTTGAAAGCTCCAGTCTCCGAAAAGAGGCATTCCTTGGTAGACAGAAGCTGAATAGCGCGCCTGAAAAGCGTGGGGATTGCCTGTTGATTCTGGATCTTTGAGATAAGCTCCAGAAATCATCGCGCTCAGATTCGGCGAAAACTCTTCGATCAGCCTGAGAGCCAAAGAGTTCGGCGTACCGAGTGGCAGGTCTACACTCTCAGGCTTTGGTTCTTGTCCGTGAAAGCCTGAAACTTCAAACCGAGTCTCCCCTACTTTAAGCGATGTTCCGATCACGGTGCTTGAGATATGCCCCACATCTTGGCCTACATGATGCCCAAGGGGTGCATCAGGGTTCACCATCCCAGTCGGGCGATGCATAAAAGCAATCGGCCCATCGGTGCTCTCGCCTCGGGGTGCAAAGAATACTTTTACATAATCTCCTGCATGGAACAAATTTAGGGTGTCATTGAAGGTGAGTCCCATGATCGGTGAACTATGCGGGTGCTGGGCATCGAGGTACAAAACTCCGTTTGAATCGCGCTCCCCGATTTGAGAAATGAGCGGGTAACCTCGTTCCGGCACCGTCCACTTTTCTGCGGTCAACATGAGATCAACGTTGAGGTAATGATTGCTTCCTACATTGGTCCCGGCATCCGCCATGATCATGCTCGTCGAGTAAAGGGCGCTACGCCCTCGAGTGCCACCCGTTACTGATTCGTTCAGAAAAACATTTCCGCTCAACATGAACATTTTCATTGGCATGCCTTCCATCGCATAAGGCATGCACATGGAACTGGCGTAATCATAGACCGTCATATGGGGACATTTTTCAGTGCCATAGGGATTCGCTTTAGCAGGAGCACTGAAGAAGAGAGCCGCAAAAAAGTAAACCGTAAGCACTTTGATCATGTTGAAACACTAGCACAAGAACTTACGCCAGCGATGATCAAAAACAGCCGACGGCAGTCCACTTCCGTGAAAAGAGATCTGCGTCTGTGGGACATCGGGTAATGTATTTCTGGCAGCCACATAATGCTTGTCCAATATTCTGGGTATTATGACATCCAGTACGAAAGTCTACTTGGTTTCCCAAAGCCGTTTCATCACAATACCCATTGTTACCATTAGAGCCAGTCATAGTGCATGCACCCGCATTGTAGTTCAAACCAGGACTGGTTCCACTACAGCCTGAAGGCTCACCCGGATCGATCGTTACGGGGCACTGACTTACAGAACTTCCCCCTGAAGTCCATTGAGTCCCTAGTTTTCCGTAATTAGAATATTGATTCCAAATATCGCTAACTGAGCTAGGGCAAACCGGCGCATTGAAAACACAGATCTGCTCGCTTGAGCCATCGACGTTCGTCAGCACTCCGCCCTTATCAATACAAGCCTGCTTCGTATGATCTCCACCAATTAAAAAGTGGTCACCCGGACCAGTTCCCAGAGTCGAAGTATTGTCGGTTTTCCCATTTTTACAGCAATTTACACTGAAACGAAGATATTGCGGAGGCGTCGCCATGGAGGCAAAAAGGTTTGCGGTAACTCCCGTACACCCGAGCAACCAATTCCTCATAAATACATTATTACTACCCCCAGAAGTTACGGTCTGTCCTGAACCATCTAAACTTGCAAGCGTGTCGTAGCCATAAGGTTTTGAAATCGTGAAGGCACCACTCGGGCATGCCCCACCCCCTGAAACCGCGATCTCATCTTTGGCGCAAACTGGAAAAGTAAAAATGAGAGAATCATGAGCAAAGAGATATTCAGCTTTGTCGTCGCTGAAATCGATTGCCGCTCGAACAGAGCTTGTAGAAGTCAATGCTCCAAGAAGTTTATAGCCCGTACCACTGCAAGACCCCGAAAGATTGGTCCCAGCGCTTGCTCCGTATTGATAATCTTTCTTGTATTCGTCAAAGAGGTCATACTCAAAGTGGCAAAGCTTAAATGAAGTATTGGCTGCTTGGTGACCCCCAGTTAGATGAATAAAACCATTTTGCTGCCTGAGCCCACCATTGGTATTCGTGTCTGTAACTCCTGTTGAAAAGTTAGTATAGCCTACAGGTGCGAGAGCACACATAGCACCCCCTCCACTATTACTTTGCGAAACGACGACAAGTTTATCAGGACTCACCCCATCAAGATAAGGCTGATAAGCTGACTTGGTCGGATCCACCATATTACAAATATTATGGCTGTGGTAGCCAGGGCGACCATCGGCACAATCTCCACACCCTCCCCCTGCATCCCCACACGAAAAATCCATGGTGTTTTTTGTCTCTCCAATAACTCTAATGTTGTAATTAACGCCATCATCGTTAGCTAAAGCGTGTGTAAATGCTCCAGGGTTTGAGGTGGAAAACATTTTACGGGTTGCCAGAATCGTATTCAACGCAGAAACTCCGTTCTCTCTACTATCCGTACCTCCCGGTGAATAAATAATATTCCCAATCGCCCCTCCGGGACCGATCGCTTTGCTGGTGATAGAACCGCAAGATCCCTGCCCGTCGTTTGGTGCAATCCAATAGGTACTTTTGTGGGTTACCTTTCGATAACAAAACGATTGCACCTCAAAACCGCGTGCATCGGCTTCAACCGTATGGCAATCCGTTAAGCCCTTGTTGGGCGAACAGATCGGCTTACCCGTATCTTTATCAAAGCCCATAAAGATCTGTGGTAAGTTAGTCACGGGGTCTTTTTCTTGACAGTATAACCCCTTTAGGAATTCAGATTTATCCACACATTTTGCAGCTCCATCAAAGCCAATGCCGGTCATAATTTGTGTAGAAAGGTCACAGTTTCCGCCAGTTCCACCCGCAGTAGAAAGAATGGTGTTCATTCCGAGCAAATATTTTGCATCGTTCACCTTCACGGCAACATTCGAGGCAACGCCTGGAATTTTTACATCCATGACATTGAGACCACGCCCCTTAAAGGTCGTCATCCACTTTGGCTTTTCGTTAATCCCGTCCTGAGTCATCGTAATACTGTAGGCGGTTTGAATCGTATCTGCGCGTTCACATTTCGCCACTGCCTGCCCTGCATTCATTGGACACGTCCAATTGGCGAAAGCCTGAACTAAAATAGGAAACCCTTTTGGCATGGGAGCCGCCCCAGGAGGCGCAAGGAGCACACTCGATAAGGTCGGGCCTTGCATTCCTTCGACCGAGTAATATCCGGTGACTTCTTTTCCATTTCCATCAAACAAGTAAACCGGATTCCAAAATGCAGTATCTGTCGCACAGTCCTGGACCCCAAAAAACTTCATCCCCGCAATCACTTTCGTAATATCTGCAATCGGCGCCGTTCCTACAGCTGCCTGATCGGCTGGATCTACGGGATTCGTACAATTATACGCAGCCAATGCATTTTGAACGGCTAGATCTGGATCCGTTGGATCAGAGGGTTTTTTGGTATATCGGGTATAGTCGATACATCGAAATAAGTTTTTATTGATAATGTTCTTTGCGTAATTTGCCGCGAAGTTTGGATCCGCTGAGCTTGGTATACCGACCGTCGCTGCATTCGCAACGCTCCAAGCCATCTCTTCCTTCACTTGACCGCAAACATTGAGTTCAGGCGTTGGAGGAGGCGGAATATTATTCTTGATCCCACCCGGGACGACATTCGCAATTAAGGAAGTACGAAGAATTGCTTTTGGATTTGAAACAACGGTCTGAACTCTTTTCTCGAGATTATTCAGAGAGTTCGTGATGCTCGCGTTCTTATTACTGCGAGACATATTTGCAACCATCTCCGAAAACGCAATGGAGATCACCGCAACAATTGCTCCTGCAATCATAACCTCTGTAAGCGTCATCCCCTGCTGATCAAGTGGATTGCGCACCCAAACACTTCTTACCAATTTTTTAATTTTCATTTCCGAAATCCCCAGTTCGACACCCCAATGCGATCCTACAAAATGTGCCCCTAAAAACAGGATAAGGGCATGATACGATTGGTGCAATCAGGAACTTGACTCTGAGGTGCCCCGGTCTCAGATTTGGGCCGATTCCAATTATTACCGTTGCAAATTCCGACTCAAAACAATGAATTTCATTCAATTCAGCCGCTTGAGTAGCACCAGCGTTTCAAAATGATCCGTGTGAGGGAACATATCGAACAATTGGTATTTCATGACACAATATTGGTCCTTCAATTGAGTAAGATCCTTGGCTAAGGTCTCTGCGTTGCAGCTTGAATAAATGAAGTAAGGACTCCCTATCTTTTGAATCGCCGTCAATGAAGCCCCTAAGCCCTTTCGCGGTGGATTCACGAGTAAGACATCTGGCGTGAACTGCATGGCACTCTCAAAAACAGAACTCGCATCTTTCGCAATAAAGCTTAAATGCTCCCAGCCATTTTCTTTTGTAGTCTGGTTTGCCCGCGCTACTGCCTCAGGATTGATCTCAATACCGATCGCTCTTTTTACAAACTTTTGAATAAAGAAGCTAAAGGCCCCCTGACCGCTAAACAGCTCCATGAAGGTCTCGGCTCCCAGTGCTTGCACCCACTTTGCTGCAGTGGAATACAGCTGGATTGCGACCTCTTGATTGGTCTGAACAAACCCTTGCGGATGAAGGCGCATCTTGATCTCTCCGAGCTGATGGTCAATAAAGCGTTGTTCGGTAAAAAAGATTTCCTCATTACCCTCAAGAATTGCGTGAGGAATTGGCTGAATATTCGCAGAGAAACACACCAAGGCCGGGCACTGGGCGAGCAATGATTTTTTAAACTTTTCAATCCGAGCGATCGCCTCTTTTGACCGTAAAACCAAACGAAGGTACATCTGCTTTGACTCGGGAGAGTAATAAAGGATCATCCCTTTTAATTCCCCCGACCGTGTCTTGATCTGGTAGGGAAGCAATTTGGACTCTTGAATGAAAGTCCGAATTTTGGGCAATAGATCGTTAATCTCTGATTGATGAAGGACACACGCTGAAATGTCTCGCCCCTGATCTAAATCCTTAAGCCCTGTGAGTCCAATGATGGGATCTTGAAGGGTACCGGTTACTGAAAATTTAGCCTTATTTCTAAAAGCAAACGTGGGAGATGGAATAGGACTCAATTTCTCTAAGAGCTGATCTAATTCTACAAACTCTGCCAAGATCCGATCAAGAGTGTCTGATTTCGATTTCAATTGCTGAGGATATGGCTCCTCGATCCGTTTACAGGATGCACAAATACCCTGATTGAAATAATTGCAAAAGGAACTCATACCCTTCCATCTTGCCCTATTTGCAGACTGAAAGCTCTAAAATGATGCTCATGGCACAGTGAATGCACCGTTTTAAGTAAATCGAATAAAACCCTAATCAGAAAGGCAAATCCCATGAAACTATTATTTCTCGTATCCCTTCTCCCCCTGCTGAATCTTTCAGCACACGCCACTCCCTTTATTGTGGGCGGTAAAACGGTCAGCTCAAATGATTTTATCGCACACTCCGTGGTGGCGCTCGTTTCAAAAAGTGCGTCGGGAGAGGCCCTTTGTACCGCGTCCCTCGTGAATACGGATCTCGCAATCACGGCCGCTCATTGTGTGACGGATGCCAGTGGAAATCGGATCAATGAGCTTGCTCTGGTGTTTGCTCGCACTCTGAAGGGAATCAATCCAGACAAAGTCCGCAGAGTGGATCAGGCACTGGTTCCAGCGGATTGGAATCCAGCCGGTTCATCTGAATATAATACAGGCGATGTCGCACTCATTCACTTTAGTGGCGGCCTCCCGGAAGGCTACTCCCCCTCCGATCTTCTCCCCTTTGATCAGGAATTTCAAAAAGGGGATTCGGTGATGCTTGCGGGTTACGGGATCACGAATGCCGTCAGTGAAGCAGGTGCCGGCATCCTTCGAAAGCGTGAGGTCAAAGTCCTAAACCCGAACTACTCGGATACTGAGATTGAGTTTGACCAATCGGAAGGAGGCGGGGCTTGCCATGGCGACTCAGGGGGCCCTGCTTACTTTATCATCAATGGGCACCCCTATCTTTTTGGAATCACGAGCCGCGGAGCCGGAAACTGTGACATCGAGGTGGTCTACTCTAAGATTTCCTCTTATTCGACTTGGTTTCAGGACGCAGTCACCAAAATTCGTCGCTCATACTCGAGCAATTAAGCATCCCCTGATCAGAATCAACGCCCTCCGCGGGACCTTTTATTGAGTACTTCTTACTTTAAAGAAATCGCCCTCCCGCGGAGGCAAGGATGCTACATCAAAGCTCACGCCCTGCACCCCCTCTCTCACTTCCACTTTCCATTTCCCTACTGAATCCTTCGTGAGTTTTGTTACCCAAGCATTCATGAGTTCGGGGTCATAAAAATCAATCTTCACACCTCTGCTCGGATTCGACTCCCACTGCGAACCAAACGCAAAGATCAGTTTCAAGATATTCACCGACTTCTTTCCCTGTGGCCCCCCAATGTATTCCTCTGGGACAACCACATGGCGCATCCAAGTTTCTTGCATCTCGGGCGTCAGAAGCCCAGCTACCTCGAGAAAACTCGCACCGAAGGCCGAGCAACCTGAACCTTCTTGATAAAGTGGATAAGAGTCTAAACCGGAGTAGATTTTGTCTAACCCTCGTTTTTCGTATTCATCGATATATTGCCTAAGTCTTTGGCAACTCGAACCGGAAATATAAAATCGAACAAAATTACTTCGACCGTATTGAGCTGCAGACTGAATCATTCGAATAGCACTTTCGGATCGATCAAGATGCCCTTTATATTTTTTCAGCATCGTCCCCAGGCCATATCCACCCAGAATGGCACCGATCTCTTCGCTGTCACCATCAGGACTCATTCCCAGATAGCGATGATAATCTCCGCACTCTAACTCTTCGATTACATGTCCAATCGGGATATTAACACCCTGTACGCGGTCGATCATGGCGTTTAGAAAAGTTGAAAGAGTAATTTTTTGTGGGGTTTCCCACTGAAGCGCTCGGGGAGGATTAATAAAATGGAGCGTAAGTTGATTGCTGGCAAAAGCCCGGTTTAAATTGCTCGTGAAAAATAGAAACCCTAAGAGAATAAAAAATAACCCACGCATGTAAACAAAGTAGCACAGGCGGAATCCGAGACGCACCTTCAATTCAGCCCGCCTCCCATTTTTGGCACAGGCGGGCTGAATCAAGGAGCAATCTATGGACTCACAATCGATTTCATTCTTCCGTCGCCCGAAAGTTCAATCGTGTCACTTTGAGTAAGGGTATCGAGTGGACCTCGGATGTTGACCTCAATCGTCGCAAGGGTACTAGCGATTTGACCTTCTTTGTAGACGGGGCTTGAAAGCCGTACCTTTACATTCCCCGTGAACCCGAGAAAGGAATGGAAGCTCTCGGGCGCAATCGTAATATTTGCGAGATGCTGCCCGACTCCCTGGTAGGAGGCTCCATAATAAAATTGAACCCTCGATTTGGCCGTGAACAGATCCATTCCGAGCATATTCTCTGAGCCCATTTCCACACGATAAATCCCAGGCCCTCTCCAGGGTGCTAGGACCATCGGATCTGTCATTCCAACCGGAAGTGCGTGCGCCTGAATCCGATCAAAATCGACTCCGATCGGACGATTGTTATTCACAATTAAATCCCAAAGGGTTTTACCCACTAACATGAGAATAGGATTGTCGCTTTGCTGATTCATTATGAACTGAGGCCCCTCCTCTTCCCTTAAGCCCTCTTGATCAAGCCTCGTGATTTTTAGGTGAGACTTAGCAGCATGAAGCGAGAGCAATGATTCACGAGCCTCAATGCTAAATGCATTCGGAAGAGATCCCCACAAACAAAAACAAAAAACTAAAAACATCTTCATACTTAAATCCTTCCGTTCAATGAAACACCAAATTCATAACCCCGAATCGAAACGGTTCCGCCAAATCGAATCTGCGGATCAAATGTCAAATTCCGAGGAGTCTCTAATACTCGTCCATCCCAAGTGCGCACTTCTCGCCCCTCTTGATAAGACTGCTTAAAGTGGATATTATTTACGAGACTCAGCATCGGATTTTGGCCTTTTGACTTGCTGAAAATTGGACAATCCGGTCGATCTTGAAGGCGAATCAACATTGAAACACCATCTCCATCCCGCTGAAATGAACTGAGCTTACAACTTACAGACTCAATTCCGCCCTGACCATTTCCCCAAGTAAACCTCAAGACCATTCCATCATAGAGGCTTTGACTCTGCCCATTCGGCTGTAGGATTTCCTTCATAACGGGTGCTCCGAGCGAGTATTGATAGGTGTCCTGCCATTGATTTTGGGTTTGAGTACAGGTAAATCCATCTTGGATCGTACGACAAGAAGAGAGTTCTGCGGCTCTACAAAATCTCGGGTTATGGCAGTGATCCTCACCATCGCAATCCTTCACGTACCGAGGAACCTGACTCACACACACATTATTATCTTGGCGCGAATAAGTTGGATCCGGGGTCGAGCGCTCTTCTTGAATCAAGAAATTGGGCTTGAGTTCTAGCAGATCTCCATCCATCACGGTCAGACCTGTTTCCATACTAGACCCATCATTCTTGAGGTCAGGTTTGCAAATATTTTTCGACTTCAAGCAGGTTTCCGTACCCTGTGGATCCCCAATATTTACGGTCTTACTATCCATCGGAGCCAATCGAGCCCAAGTAACATAAGTCTGCCCCGTCATTTCATTGCTCGTCTGTTGCCAACTAAAAGAAAACTCCCTTGATTCGTGACTGTAAGCATAATTCAGATTGAAACAAACCACACCTGAAGTGCATTTGGCTGCGGCGGTGTCCCCTTCTGGACGGTAAGGCTTAAAGAACTCATTAATCGCCTGCTCGACAATCTTATCGAGGTGCGAACTCACATCTCCCTGAATACTAATTTTGAGAGCCTGGCGATCTACAACTTTTTTTACATTCGTTTTTAAATCAGACTGAAACCAAACACCGCCCGAGATTTTCAACTCGGCTTCGAGCGACTCAAAGAGTTTGTCTTTATCAAATGAAATCGTCGCCTGAGAAACCGGTAGCGCAACTACCGTCTCATAAGTTGCCCGAACCTCCACAGTGCCCGCATAAAGCGCTCGCTCTAAAAGGTATCGAGCATCCTGTGTTGGAATCCTTAGGGTTGCGATAAAGGGAGTGTTTGCCTGACAATAGTCCGCCTTGTCCAAATCAATGGGAGTCGCATCGTATTCTTGGGAACCCGCCCTCAAAATAATGCGCTTAGGGCAACCGGGCAGTGATGAAATTCTGGGAATAAAGCCTAAATCCTCTGCAGCCTCCTTTTTCAAGGCATCCAAGTCCTGAATCAAAAACTGAGAAGGAACCTCCATGGATCCGAGGCTTCCAGCAAGCGATGAAATCTGGGCAACGCTTCCATCGATTAAGGCCACGGGGAATGATAAAGAAACGGTTCCATCATCATTCAATTTCGGACTCAATCGTCCCCCTTGGGCAGCACCAAAGGCCATGATGCGAGGAGCGAGAAACAGTGTTTTTTTCCACTCGTCTCGGGACTTAATCTGAAAGACATTCACATTGTGGCGGGATTCCACAGGAAAGGGCACCAAGTTTGTCTGTCTCGCCCGAGTCCGTTCAAAGGCCTGTTGCTCGGCTGGCATGATCAAACGCTCTAGCCTTACTCCCCGGTTTGCATCTTGATCTGCCTGAATCGACCATCCCCGAGAATCGACTTTGAGTCCGGGAACCGGATCAAGCATGAGGGGGCTCTTCTCACTGCTACAGCCCCCAAGGAAGCCAATAGTACTGAATATAATTAACCAATTTTTCATGTGGATACTCCTTTTTGCAGTAAGCAGGAGCAAGATCTAAACCAGTCTTCCCGATTTCGAGTCAAAATGGTAAAGATAGGAATATGTCAATCACCCCAGTTCTCAAAAACCGCTCCCCGAAATACATGGCCTTCATCCTCCTTGGAGTTTTATCGGGTATCGCCGTTTTCTGGGCAATTTCAAATCACTACATCAACCCGGCTCCCCCGAGCCAACTCGTCATCTCGACCGGAAATGGTGAGGGTGAATATGATGAATATGCGAATCTCTACCAGGACACTTTTAAAGAAGAAGGCATCACCCTTACCATTCGCAAATCATCCGGAGCCGTTGAGAATTATAACCGCCTGAAGGATCCCAAATCTGATGTGGATGTAGGCTTCGTTCACGACGGCCTAGGCTCAGTCGAAGAAGCTCCAGATTTGGCTTCTCTGGGAAGTATGTATTACGAGCCCATCTGGATTTTTTACCGAGCATCCATGGATCACGGGAAAAATGGAATGACCCGCTTCAATCACCTTCTTGGAAAGAAAATTTCAGTTGGAAATGAAGGGGGCGGCACACACATCCTCTCCCTTAAAATCTTGAAAGCATCGGGGATCAATGAAACAAACTCAAAACTTCTTAATCTTGGCTGGCAAGAAGCCACCGATGATTTAAAAGCGGGCAAAATCGATGCAGCTTTTTTTCTGGCTACTGCGAATGACAAAATTGTTCGCGAATTAATCGCAACTCCAGGCATTCGCCTCATGAGTCTCGATCAGGCCGAGGCGATCACTCGTCAGATGCCCTCTTTGCATCACCTCATTCTTCCCCATGGTGCGATGAATCTTGAACGAAATCTCCCTGACCATGATGTCGACATGATCTCTGCTACGGCAACTCTTTTAGTCAAGGACAGCGTTCATCCCGCACTCATTTATCTTTTATTGAAGGCCGCATCGCAAGTCCATGACGATCCAGGAATTTTCGAAAAGAAAAATGAGTTTCCCATTGATAAGGACGACCAATTTCCTCTGAGCGCCGAGGCAAAAAACTTCTACAAATCCGGTACCCCATTTTGGCAAAAACTACTCCCCTTTTGGCTTGCAACCTTGATTGAACGGTTCATTCTGATCGCCATCCCGCTTCTCGCCGTTGCCCTACCGGTCGCGAGGATGATTCCTAAGTTTTACCAATGGAGAACTCGTAAAAAAATTCATCAACGCTATGGTGAGCTAAAATACCTGGAAACTTTAGTCTCTCGCGAAAACTATTCCGGAAAAACGGATAAACACCTCCATGAACTCGATCGCATCGAAGAACGAGTGAAAGAGATGAAACTCCCCATTGAATATGCGGAACATCTTTACTCACTTCGCGGACATATTGATTTTGTTCGAGAGAAACTCCAACAAAAACACGAGGGATCATGATCAAACTCGGCCTCATTCTGCCCTTTCTCTTTGCGGGTTCACACGCATTTGCCATCAACGGAGGAAACCCCGTTGATTGGAGAACTCCCATGGCTCAAACGTTTGTTTCCCTTGCTGAGGGTGTTTCGATTTATGAGCTTTCGCGCTCCTTCTGTTCAGGAGTTTTACTGAGTGATCGAGCGCTGGTGACCGCAGCCCATTGCCTCTACGGAAAGAATCCAAAGCGCCTCTTCGTGACTCTCGGAACCGACGGGAATCAAAGCGATTCGCTCAGACCCACATCCAGGTTCGTCATTCACCCCTCTTATCAACCCTATGGGAACCAACTTCCCAACATTCGAAATACTTCTGATATTGCTCTTCTCTTCTTCGAGGGAGGCTTGCCTCAAGGGTACCTTCCTGCACTCCTTGCGAGCTCTTTGCAGAACTTAGCGCGCGGGCACGGAGTGATTTCCATCGCTGGATTTGGAAATCCAAACCACGGGGTCCTTTATGCTTGCAACACACAGTTACAAGATCAGAGTTTCTCTGAATCAGAAATCGAGCTCTATGGTGATTCGAACTGCTCCCCCAATGGCGGCGATTCCGGGGGCGCAACTTATCGGGTCATCGGTAAGCGGATTGTACTTTTTGGAATCCACAACTGGGGCTGGAGCAATCCTGATGGCACGCCTCTTTATAGTGTTGAAGCGAGCATCCCGTACTACCACGCTTGGATTCAAAATCTCATCAACTGAGAACCTATTTGCAAATCAGCTCTTGATCAACGGAGCCTGGGCCCCGAATCACAAGACTTGCAGATCTTCCACCCTGAACCGGCGCAGAATCAGTACGCAACGTCAGTAAGAATGTTGAAGCATCGGTCGATTGAAAAAGGGTCGCGCCACCCATGCGGCCTGGAGCGGGAGCCTTCTTCACCACACGGTAATGGTAAACTTGCCTTCCAATAATCGAGAACTCAGACACCGTGGCTTGGAACACTTGAAGATCAGACCTCGATGCCATGTTTGGAATCTCTACGAGATTCACATTCACCGCATAATCGGGCATCAATCGAGGCAGACGACAGTGGTAAGACTCAAAAGTTGCCGCACTCACCTTTTGAGTCAATCCCATTGCCAACACCAGAAACACAATCATCCATCCGTTTTTCATCTTTATTCTCCTTTATAAAATTCTGAATACCCTCTCGGGTGGCTGAGGAATAACTCGAAGCTTAAAGAATAAAAACTAATTTGATATAATGCCTGAACATTAGCCAACCTAATAACTAACCCAGGATCAAATGGTGACTAACGCCACTTAAAGATCGCAGAGCCCACGGCAATTAAGATCGCAGCCGTTACCGAGAGCCCCAACATTTCAGGTACCAAGGAACCTAAACTTTGACCTTCAATTAAAATTGCCCTCATCCCATTAACTATGTGAGTGAGCGGCAGGCATTTTGAAATGGCCACTACCCAGGGACTTGCCCCATCAAGCGAGAACCAAATCCCTGATAGGAAAATCATTGGCCAAGTCATTAAATTCAAAACACCATCGGCTACCTCTTCACTCGAAATTCGAGAAGCAACGAGCAAGCCAATGGAAATCAGTGACGTCGAACAAATTGCAATAAACGCCATCAAACTCAAATAGGAGCCCTGAATCCTAAATCCGATCAGAAGCATCGCCCCGAATAGCGTAAGACTCGAAGTGATCAAGAGGAGGAGCATGCGTGAAACAACTTGGGCCGATAGAAACTCAAACGCACTGAGCGGAGTGGCGCGCAATCGCTTTAAAACACCATTTTTACGGTAACGAACGATGACGTATCCCACCCCAAAAAGGGAGCTGAACATTAAATTCATACTCATCAGCCCGGGCACGAGCCAATCCACATAACGTATTTTCTTTCCGGTCAGCTCTTGCCTTTCTAAAACCTGACCTGCAGGCGCACTACTTTTTAAGAGTCTCTCCGCAAGAGAAGCTCGATCCGTTTCCGGATTCAGCGTGTAAACCAATGGCGAGCTCCCCGGCACTGATGCGTAATGAATCAAGAGGTCTAATTGATGCCTTCGCACTCTGCCGAGTGCTAAATTTTCGTCTGTGTAATCGATAAACTGAATTTGAGATATGGAAAGAAAATCTTTCAGCGGAGCCTCAAAGGCCGCGTGAGCAGGATAAAGCCCCACTTTGAGCACCGGATCGGATTTTCCGGCGTAACCATAAGCAAAACCAAGGAGCACCACAAAGGGGAACGCAAAAGTCCACACGAGCATCGTACGATCGCGATAATATTCCTTACTTCTAGCAACAACCAGTGCGATAAACTTTTTCAAGACGAACCCCCTTTTCCAGTCAATTTTAAAAACAAATCATCGAGATTCTTCGTTCGAATCTGAATGCCATCAAGCGGGATCTTTTGATCAAGCAAAATACGCATCGTAACGTCTGGCTCTGAGGTGAGAACCTCAAAGGCATCGTCTCGCTCAAATACTTGAGCAGTTCCGATATGCTGATGCTGCAATGGTTTGAGTGCCTCTGAAGAATGCCCAGCCTTTGGAATGCAAATGGACAAACCCTGAAAGTGATCTTGAAGGAGCTTGTTGGGAGATCCCTGGGCGATGACCACACCCCTATCCAAAATGGCAATCTCGTCACAAAGCTCATACGCTTCTTCCATATAATGGGTTGTGAGGACAATGGTTTTGCCGCGCGATCGGACCAATTTCACGAGCTCCCAAAATTTTCGGCGAGCCGCTGGATCAAGGCCTGTTGTGGGCTCATCTAAAAATATGATTTGCGGATCATTTACCAAGGCAAGCGCCAAGAGCAATCGCTGCCTCTGTCCACCCGACAGCTCGGTCGCATCACGATCCCAAAACTCGTCGAGGTCGCACAGCTTTCGCAATTCCCCTAGATCTGCCTTTCGATCATAGAAAGCAGAAAAGAGCTTGAGAACCTCTCCTACTTCGATCTTCTCGGGTAAGGCTGTCGATTGAAACTGAATTCCTACTTCTTGCTTAAAGTTAGCCCCAACCGGCTCCCCTTGATAAAGTATTACTCCCGATGTTGGCGGCAGAATGCCCTCAATCATTTCAAGTGTGGTTGTTTTCCCGGCCCCATTCGGTCCGAGCAAGCCGAAGCAAATCCCCGGCCTTACTCCCAAATTTAAGGCATTTACCGCGAGATGATCCTGATAACGCTTGGTCAAATCCCTGACTTCCAGAATGTAGTTCATCACCACAGTATTGAGGAGGACTCATTCCACCTCAAGAACTAATTCAATCGAATCGTTACAAAAAGAAAGTTCGAGAATCTGATATTAGGAACCTTCCCAAAGATACCATGGATCATGGAGGCATCTTATGTGGAAGCCATCCGAAATGGCCGGGGGAAATATCCCAAAATGAGTTAAACAAAATCAGTTTATATCAATGGAAAAAGATGAATCATTCTC
>CAIOKW010000244.1 GCA_903858975.1 Oligoflexia bacterium
GCTCGCATGATTGAAAGTGGCGAAGATCCGATGTTCATTGCGAGGAGAATGATTGTATTCGCCAGTGAAGACGTCGGGAATGCAGATCCCAGGGGCCTCTTGATGGCCATTGCCGCAAAGGAAGCACTCGAAACCGTAGGAATGCCGGAAGCCAGAATTAATCTTGCTCACGCCGCGATCTCGCTTGCACTCGCAAAGAAAGATCGCGCGATGTATGATGCGATCGAATCAGCTTTAGCCGAAGTCAGAAACACGGGAGCACTGCCTGTGCCCATGGTTCTTCGGAACGCGGTCACGGCTCTTATGAAGCGAGAAGGTTATGGAAAGGGAGATCCTACGGAACTCCTTCCTGAAGAATTAAAAGGCAAAGTGTTTTTCAGGCCTAAAAACAAGCCCGATACGCCGTAAGGTAAGACACATAGCTCCAAGTCAGGTCTCGTGCCCCTTGCTCATAACCATTGTGACGATTGAATTGCTCGCTCAGGGCACCGTTTGGCAACATGTGATGGAGGACTCGATTGAATTGAGATTTCGAAATCTCATCTAAATTGCTCTTTGCTCTAAAGCCGATGTTGGTGTGAGAAAGATCACAGAGGAATTCAGCCGACGCCAGAGTCGATAGAAACCAAGGGTTCCCTTCGCCAAATCCAGCTCCAGAATAAATATCTTGTGGATAGCGGCCCAGGGCGACTCCGAGTGTTTCTCCACTAAATCCTTGCTTCACTTGATTAATGGAATAAATGGAATTGAAAGCCGAAGTGAGGGAAGAAAGCGTTTGATAAACGGCTTTTACTGGAACATAGAAACTTCCATCAAAGGTCTGAATGGCCGCAAGAATCACCGCAATATCTAAACTACTCGTCTTGTGCGGGAGTCCACCGACTTTGTTGATGGTGTAGCGGATCGTTCCAGAGCTCGGGTCATAGAAGCCATTTAAGAGAATTTGAATTTGGTTTGCTTGGTCATTATAAAAATCAGCTGCAGCAGAGTCACCCAATCGACGAGCAAGGAGGGCTCCCTTCAGCATCGCCACTTTTTGTGCGGTTAGGGTATAGAAATGAAACCCACGTTCTTCTTCCCAGAGGTCAAAGCTCGTTTCGTTCCAGTGATGAGCTACGTACTCAAGATCCCGCTTGATCAAGGTATTAGCAGGGAGTACGCCGTTATACAAAAGAGTTTGGACCTCTTTGAGGCGGCCCTCATTGATCCAATGATTTGCGATCTCCATTGCAGTTAGCGCTCGAAGTGCAGGCCCATCATTCTGTGGACGGCCCCAAGGATCAAAGTTTGCCGTTCCGTTCAAGTTAAACCGGGGTTCACCGAGGTCAGTCAGTTTAGGCGTTTCTTGTAAGTGGAGCTCCCAATGAATCCAGCGATCCAGCTTCATGAGTAAATCTTGCTTCAAACCTGAAGGAGTCTCAGGTGCATAAGCAATGCGAGCCATCGTTTTCATCGTGAGGGCCGTATCACGTACCCAATCATAAGAATAATTCGGTTCAGATGTGGATGGGGATGCGACCACCGCACCACTCAGTTGAATGTTCGCGAGAACCCCCGAAATCGAACGTTGGTACTGGCCGCTGTAATCCTGTGCGCGCGCTGTAATTGACATCAATCCTAATGCGAAAAGTACAAAATTTTTCATGCCCCCATGATCCTTTCGTGAAACTCACTGAGTTTTAATTTTACTTCGTTTGCATCTGCAGACTGAAGCACGTTGTCTAATAGTGCTTTGCAATCATTCATGGTTAACTTGGAAATCAGTCTTCGTTTGCTTAAAACTTCTCCGGGAACCATGCTGAGTTTTGTATAGCCCATTGCAATCCAAAGCGGTATGAATTCATCCTTACCGCCTGATTCACCA
>CAIOKW010000245.1 GCA_903858975.1 Oligoflexia bacterium
ATGGGCAAAGCCTCAGCAGCCCGCCGGAACCATTCATAAGACAATCCCAAGCGTAAGCTGGGCTGATTTTTTGGGGAATTAGGATTCGGAGCTCATGAGGGGAGGCCCTTTGATTTTCTTACCCTCAGTCCATGGCACACAGTTCACGTCATTTTCGGGTGTGTAATCACAGTCCCAGCAGAACTCGTGAGTTCGCAGTCGTTCGTAGGCCCACTTTCCGCATCGCTTACATAATGAAAAGCTCATTTCCGTTTCTCCTTTTTGCTTGTGAAGCATCAGCGCTTCACGCAGGGAATAGGTGCAATGGAATGCCAAGTGAGCAAGGCGAGAGTCGAAAAATAAAAGCTTTAGATTTTAGTGGTTTAAATAGGTGTGTGATTTGTGATCTGGCCGAAAATGGCCGTTAGGGGTGGCCGGATGCGGCCGATTTTTAAGAAAATGTTCTAGCTGAACTCTGATAAGTGAGCTGCTATGGTGCTGGAGGATTGGACTGGTTGCGGTTTCGGATTGCAGATACGGTTTGTGGGTGACTTAGAATAGGTGCGCTTCGGGTAAAATAAAAAAAAGCGAGTGCCTGGGTTTAGCCAAGCACTCGCTTTTTCTTTAATTTTAAATTAGGGACTTAGGTCAAAAACTAGAAAATAATGCCCCAGCGAATTACCAGGGCATTAAACCTGTTATTTCAATTCACAGCTCAACGAACCGGATTTGCCAGAAAACTGGCCGGTCAAGAGAATGCTCTTTTGATTGTTGGCTGTGATCGTTGTGATCGAATCATCCGAGGAACTAATTCCAGTCGCATCTGGTGCTGCGAAATAGAGGCTAACATCCTGGATATTTGGATTCACGGTGCTCTTTATTGAGATAAATGCTAGTTTTTGTGAGGCATTTAGCTGCAGCATTGTGCCCATTTTCGAATTTTGATTGTCCTTAATGACAGGTACACCGGACTGAGATTCTTCCCCATAACTTATCGTGCAGTTATATTCAGAGGCGTACGATGCAGACGCGATTAATAAAAAACACATCCCAGTAATAATTTTTTTCATACTTTTCCTTTCCGAAATCTTTTCTTCAGAGCGCCGTCAGATTCCGGATTAAACCGCGCTCACTTTTGTAATGTTTTCCGCTTCACTAACACACTAAATCTCTTCGATATTGAGCGGAAGTAAGCGACTTTATAAATGAGGACACTATAATAATTAACGCATTTAGTCAAACTCATTATTTCTAACTCATTATTTCTAACCTCATTCAGAATTTTGTCAGATTTTGTCCATAAGTGGCCACCTCTAAAGGCCATTTATGGACAGCACGTCGGTCGGCATTGATGCTAACTCCTTAATTTATTAATACTTTTCACACACTCATTCAACTATGCCTGTGGCATCCAGTTGCACCTTCTCCATTCCAGAAAAACAAGAAACCGAAGGAGACATTCAATGGAAAAGAAAACTGCCCTCTATTGCCGAGTGAGTACCGGAAACCAATCTACCGGCCTTGAAGCCCAAGTCCGAGCTTTACGTGAGTACTGCGTTCGTAACAACGTTTCAGATTACGTCATCTATGAAGATGAAAACCAATCAGGGGTGAAGTAATCGCGGCCGGCGCTCGATCGAATGATGAAAGATGTCCGAGAAGGGTTTGTTCAAAAAGTGATTGTGTACTCATTCAGCCGTTACGCAAGAAGCGTTACTCACTTGCTGCGCGCGTTAGAAGAATTCAAAAAATTAAATATTGGATTCGTCTCCATCACTGAATCTATTGATACCAATACTCCTCTCGGTTCAGCGGTATTCACTATCCTCGGGGCCGTCGCTCAGCTCGAACGCGATTTAATCGCTGAAAGAGTGCGCAATGGTCTTGCCAATGCAAAGGCCAAAGGCGTGCGACTTGAACGAATCAAAACTCGTGACAGTGATTTAATCCGCAAACTTCGTGCTTCCAACATGACCTATAGACAAATCTCAATCATCGCAAAATGCTCATCGGGCGCAGTATCCGCTGAAATTAGGAAGATGAAAGAAGAAGCAAAGTTAGAAGCTGCGGTTAATGGGTCGAAACAGGTAGAGTTAGCGAAACCACCTGAAAAAAATCAGGAGCATGAAAAAATTGAATTAGAGCTAAATTGGAATTGATTAAATCCGAACTCCAAGCCGCTCCATTCTTCGCCTGAGTGTAGTTCTTGGAATATCAAGCGATCTTGCAGCAAGACTAATATTATTCTTATTGATTCGAAGTGCTTTGCTAATCAGCGAAATTTCATAGCTATTGCAAGCCTTCTCTGAGGGTAAGAAAATCAAAGGGCCTCCCCTCATGAGCTCCGAATCCTAATTCCCCAAAAAATCGGCCCAGCTTACGCTTGGGATTGTCTTATGAATGGTTCCGGCGGGCTGCTGAGGCTTTGCCCAGCACTTTGTTCTGATGCATCTCAATCGGGAAAAATTACACTTGAGA
>CAIOKW010000246.1 GCA_903858975.1 Oligoflexia bacterium
CGATCTCCCCAAAACCTCGACTACTTCGCTCATCGGATTTCGACTCAGTGACCCTCTCGCCTGAAGGCCGAGCTCAAACAATTCTCGTACCGAAAGATCAAAAGATGAATAGAAATCACTTCCCAAATAGAGCACTCGTTTCACGCGCTCTTTTGGATTTTGTAACAACTCAAGCGGCACGCCTTCAAATTGAATCTCGCCCTTGATCTCATGCCCATGCTTGATTCCAGAGATCGCTTTTAGGGCAGAACTTTTTCCCGAGCCATTGGGCCCATAGATTCCAAGGACTCGTCCAGAGGAGAGCTGGACATTCAGTTCGGTCAAAATTCTTTGATCGCTTGTAGTCGTGATAGAAAGATTCCTCACCTGAATCATGAAAGCTCTCCCCGCTTTCGCTTCATGAAAATCGAAATGAAGGCAGGTGCCCCAATCACAGCGGTGACTGCGCCCACAGGGAGTTCGTGGGGTTCTCCCACGGATCGCGCAAGCGCATCTCCCAAAGTTAACACCACCGCACCCCAGAGTACGGATAAAGGAATCAGGTGGTAATGAATCGAGGTCCGATTCGCTTTTCTCACAAAGTGAGGGATCACAAGCCCTACAAACCCGATCATTCCGACGGCACTGACACAAAATCCGACCAAAACTGAAATCAAAACAATCGAAATCTTGAGCGTTCTTTCTCGCGAGACCCCAAAACTTTCAACGAGCTCATCCCCAAAAAGAAAGGCATCTAAGTGCTTCGAGAAAATAAAGAAATAAAGAGTCATGATCACAGTGAGTACCAGGAGCGCAATCGCAGGCCCAAGCCCCACTCGCGACAGATCTCCGAGCAACCAAAAGTTAATCGATTGAACCCCCATAGGATCCGCAAGGGCCATCCAAATCGCAAGGAGGCTCGCAGAAGTCATACTGAGCATCACGCCTAAGAGGATCATAGAATCCCCTTCTCTCGCGCCTCGTTTCACTAATTTCATGAGGAGTGAAATAATCACCCCCGCACCGATGACGGCTCCCACGTTCAGTCCAAAGAAGTTGAGTTTAAAGTGAAGGGTCATGCTGACCGCAGCGCCGAGGGCCGCTCCAGATGCAATTCCAAGAGTATAGGGATCTGCTAAGGGGTTTGAGAGAACCGTCTGCATGACCACGCCCGACAAGGACAGCGCTCCACCCACCGCAATCGCAAGAATCAGTCTTGGTATTCGAAGCTCTCTGAGAATGAGCGAAGCATTTGAAAAATCAAGACGCAAGAAGAGAGACAAAAGTGCCGCAATCACGAGGGCCGCGATTGCAATTCCATAGCGCTTTTTGATTTCATTGCCCATGAGCCTAGTTTATCTGTTTCAAGGCATTTAACAACCGTGGAGTACAGCGGGCAAAATCACTTCCAGAGATCAAATGAACCTGAAAGCCAAAATGACCCCAATCCTCCTTTGAGCGCTTAAATTCCTCGGAGTTATCGCGTAAATCCAGAATATAAACTTCTTCAGGGCTTTCTTTTAAGACCGATTCTTTTGTGACCTTAGGATACCCCTGCTGGAGCGACTGGAAAATATTTTGCAACCCAACCACGAGAAAGGCATCACTGAGAAAACTTACTCCCCCGACCGTGATGAGCGGCTGATGTTGAATTTCAATGAGGACCCGCTTTTTCGGGCGATGGGCCTTTTGCTTCTTGAGCGCAAGCATGTCTCGACTCCAGCGCCCGGATGCTTTTTTTGCACCCGCCTCTTCCTTCAGAATCGCGCCCAAGTCCTTGATCCACTCGGGCATCGAGTTAAATCGCTCGGGCTTTACTACACGAACCGGGAGGCC
>CAIOKW010000247.1 GCA_903858975.1 Oligoflexia bacterium
GCGGGAGCAGATATATTTGAAGTTAGCCGTGAATTTGAGAGCAAGTGATGAATCAGCTCGAGAATCGTTGATTTACCACAGCGTTTTTCCGGTGACCAAAATGCAAGCCGTGGTGAGTAATCAAATTCTTTGGTAGCGAGCGCAAAAGCGCACCAGACCGCTACAGCATCATATTCAACACTTGTTCCAAATACGACATAGTCGCGCAGAAAAAACTCTAAATCGCTGAACGGGTGTCTATCCATTGATGCGCCCAATCTTCCGTAGATAGAGATAAACCTTTGAATCAAAAATAGTGCCGGGAATATCGTGAGCGATTTGAAGGCTGCATTTGCCCTCATCCCGTAACTTCGATATTTCAACTGGTTCAAAGGATGTCTCTGGGAATGAAGAAGCGACTAGGACTTCTAAGTAGTCGGCAAGGTTTAATTTGCGATCGTTAGAGTAAAAAGCGTTTGGCATCATTCTTGGTTTTCCACTTCTGTTATGAAACGACGGATTTCATTCTCTGAAATACGAACCGCTCGACCGATTCGAACCACTTTGAGTGTTCCTCTCTGAATCTCCCGATAGGCACTTGAGCGTGACAAACCTGTGCGCTCTAGAAAGGTCGATAGGTGATGGAGCTGGCTTGAGGATTCATTTTGTTTTGTTTCCATATTGGTTTCCTTTCGCGTGACATTCCTTGGTGTCACTCAATGGGTATAGACTCTCACTTATGTCCATTGCTAACCGATACCCTTTAGCAGTCTCTTATCAACTCCCACATATTCAGTCCGTTCGCCAGGAAGTAGATCTGGTCTCTGATCCGTTGGGCTATGACTATTTCCAATATTCAGGAACGCCTACTCTCGTCGATTTAGATGCGACGGGATGTCTACAAGACTTACTCGAACTCGTACCCACTTATCCAACAACTGAATACCTCAGACAAGACCCACTCGCACTTACAAAATACTGGAACGAAAGCTTTGAAAGAGAAGACCTTGAACGGGTAAAGGTTTTGGCATTTATCCGTAAATGGGGGCGAATTGGGCAATTGAGTCCTGCTCGGGACGGAATTTATGAATTAAATGAACATCTTTATGCAACTGCGCTTGGAATTTTTGGAGATGAGAGAAAGTCATTTGATCCTGGAGAAATCCCGATAGTTTCTTTGAAATTAATGGCTGAAGGAAAAATGATTCCTTACAGTTGGGCTCAGGATTCATTGAGGCAAATTGCAAAAATGGCACGCCTAACCGTTAATCTTGAAAGAAATCTTAAGGGTAGCGAACTTTCGATTGATTTCCACAGAAAGAATATGAAGAGATTACTTGCATCTTGGAATTGCCTATCCATTGCGATTGACGATTCCGTAGATATCTCATCACCAAAATATAACCTTAGCGAAGTTTGGAATCAAAAACCCAAAGGAAGAGAAAATCTGCTTGATGAGAATTACTGCTCCCGTATCTACAAGGAATATATAGAAAATATTAATCATTTTCTCTCTCCGATTACACACTCAGTCTTAACCACAACTGATTTTGAAACATTAAATAGATTAAAGGGCTCGTTTGAAACCGCCTTTGCTGGCATCTTGTATAAATTTTGGACAGATGAAATGCGCATTTCCCAAAGGTGTATTCATTGCAATAAACCTTTCATTCCCATTCGAAATAGAGAAGATCGAAAATATTGCAGCATTCGATGTCGAGAGACTGTTAATAAGAAAAACTACCGCCAAAGAAATCGGGCGCAAAAAGTCCCAATTCCAACCAAGCGTTCAACGCAACCAAAACGAAAGGAAGGCAAATGAAAAATGGTATAGCCAAGCGCGGTTCAACTTATTCGTATGTAGTGCGAATACCTGATCCGAAAACCGGCAAAACCAAACCGCATTGGGTAAGCGGTTTTAAGACAGAGATCGAGGCAAAAAATGCTCGCGACAA
>CAIOKW010000248.1 GCA_903858975.1 Oligoflexia bacterium
AATTCGAATGCCTCCGCTAATCATGAACTCCATTCGGCATAGGCCTACACCATCATTTGGAATAAAGGAGAGACGAAAGGCATCCTCAGGCCTTGAGACATTCATGAGAACTTTAGTTCGAGTTTGAACCTGGCTAGGTTTCGACAGAAACTCTGTCTTGAACCTCACTTCCCCATCATAAACATAGCCTTCATCCCCTTCTCCAGAGGAAACACTGACGATTTGTCCATTTTCAATTTGAAGAGAGGCATTTGCGCAACCGACAACCGCGGGAATTCCAAGCTCTCGCGCCACAATTGCTGCATGACACGTTCTTCCCCCACTGTCTGTGACAATTCCCGCTGCCCGCTTCATCACCGGCTCCCAATCAGGATCCGTTTTCAGGGTAATTAAGATTTCGCCGGGCTGTAACTGATCCAATTCTTTCACTGAGTTAATCACACGTGCTCTGCCGGAGCGGACTGCCCCTCCGACACTTCTCCCTTTAGCAAGAATCTTTGGATTACCTTCAATGTGGTAGGTAAAATCTGATAATCGATTGATTTCGGTGCGCTGACTTTGAACGGTTTCTGGTCTCGCTTGAACAATGTAAAACTCACCCGTCACACCATCTTTCGCAAACTCAATATCCATAGGTGTGGTGCGATGATTCAATCGACTATAGAGGTTTTCGATCTCAACGGCAGCATGCGCGAGAATAATCACCTCCTCGTCGTTCAAGACTCTGCGTGTTCGCTCCTCCTCCGGAACCTGAACCCGAATCACTTTCGACTTCAGGACTGGGTCATAAATGAGACTGACTTCCTTAGTTCCCACTTCGCGCTTTAGGATCGAATTAAAACCCATTCCTAGGGTGGGCTTATGTACCATGTACTCATCCGGATTGACCTCCCCCTGGACGATGGTTTCACCTAAGCCATAGGATGCATTCATCAGCACTACATCCTTAAATCCTGATTCTGGATCGAGCGTAAACAGCACTCCCGAACACGCCAAATCAGAACGAATCATCTCTTGAATACCCACCGACAAACGTACTTTTAAATGATCGATATTTCTCTTGGCGCGATAACTGATTGCTCGACTGTTATAAAGAGAAGCAAAACATTGAATCACAGCCTGAAAAAGTTCTTCATCCCCTTCAATATTCAAATACGTGTCTTGCTGCCCCGCAAAGCTTGCTGTCGGTAAATCTTCGGCCGTGGCGCTACTTCTCACCGCAACGTCCATACGCCCATTTCTAGAATGAGTCAGGCTTTGATAGGCGACCCTAATTTCAGTCATCATTTCATCGGATAGCTGCCCTCCAGTAAAGAGCGCACGAATCTGTGAGGACTGTTTCTCAAGCGCCTTGAGGTCTCCAAGGTTAATGCCTTTCAGTAGTCTTCTGAGATCTGCTTCAAAAGAGTTGGTACGAATAAAGTCATCATAAGCTGCTGCATTCAGCACGAAACCATTCGGAACTTTTACTTTTAAATTTTTGAAGCCAGAACGGAGCTGCCCCAAATTGGCATTTTTACCTCCCACCCGATCTAAGTCGGAGAGCGAGAGGGAGTCATACCACTGGATCCATTTTTGAGTTCCGTGAATCATTGAATTGATACAATGCAATCTCTGCACCAGACCACTCTTTAAAACTCAGAGCAGGAGCATCATACGCTTTGGCTCGAAAAATGTATTGGGGAAGTCATGAAGTATTGGATTTTAACCCTTCTCTTCCTTGCCCCCCAAGTCTCCTCCGCAGAAAACTCTAAGGAGACGATGCAGAAACTCTACCAAATCTTGAAAACCATACTCACCGACATTACTCAAGACGCTCGATATTTTGACGAATCCAATAAGACCTCAATTGAAAAACACATTGGACAATTTGTAGCAGTCACTCACAATTTGAGCCCAAAGCACCCCAACGGAAATCATAATGATCCGACATTTCCGATTCTGAGCCAATCCCTGATCAGTGAAGCGGAGCTTGCGTATAGTTCTTTTCATATGGGCCAAACTTCCTACGCTCGCGGAATCTTGAGAACGGTGACGGGGACCTGCATTGAATGCCATAGTCGGAGCACGAGTGAGGCAGATCTAAAGGACTTCCCCTTTGATCCTGAGCTAAAGGAATTCACAGCGCTTGAGAAAGCCCGATTTTTTATCGCATCCAAACAAACGGATCGAGCCCTCGAACAGTATGAAGATGTGCTCAAGACCTTGAGCCCAAACAAATCCAATCTTTGGGATTGGGAAGCTGCCCTTCGGGAAGGGCTCACCATTGCAGTTCGAGTCAAAAACGACTCTGATTTGGCTGGTAGAATTATTGATTCGGTTCTGAAGGAAGCCACCACACCGCAATACATTAAGATAGACGCCAAGAATTGGAAAACGGCTATTTCAGAATGGAATCAAGAGAAGAAAAAGAAATTCAAAACGAGTGAGTCCATTTACCAAGAGGCTTTAAGACTCATGAGTCGTGCACAAAAAATCAAAAAGTATCCCATGGATCACTCTGCCGACCTCATCTTCCTAAGAGCTTCTAAGACTCTCTATGATTATATCAAAATGGCCCCAAGCGGTCCCCACATCGCCGATGTATTCTTGCTCCAGGGGCTTTGTTACGAGACACTCAACCCTAAACATTTCGAAAACCTTCATGACCTCTACTATGAAGCCTGCATCCGCACCTCTCCACACACGAACCTCTCACAGAACTGTTATGCACGACTTGAGCAGAGCATTTACCTCGGATTCACGGGCAGCTCAGGAACCCATCTTCCCGAAGATGTGAGCAAAAAATTGCTCGATCTATGGGGTCTCTCCTTCATCTCGAAGGGACTCAGTCCCCAATGAGGTGACTATTTGTCTAGTGAATCCGCTCCAAATCAAAATGATGCCGATACAGGACTGGCCCACTAATTGCTCTAAGAATCATGGATAGAGCAAACACAAACATCAGGAGTTACCACCATGAGCAGAATTTCCATCCCCTATTTTGATATCCGTGAAACGCCCTCACATTACATGCTGAGTTTAAGCGTGGCCCGCGAACTGGGAGAAAAGGTGGAGATTGAACTCACCGAGGATGAACTCATCATTAAGGGTCAGGGCGCACTCAATTATCGATCCGCCCATCCCCAGGTATCCCTCAAAATCAACTCTGAATCCAAATCCATCGCTGCCCACTATCAAAACGGGCTCTTAACGATCGCCCTTCCTAAAAACCTGAGTCGCCAGCGACTTACTTCTTGGGGACTTTCGACATGTCTCTAACTACGTTTTGGATCGATCAGAAAGAATCGAAAGTATTCCACTGGAATGAGCAAGGTTTCTCAGTTCAAACCCATAAAGTACCAGACCTTGAAAAGCCCATTGCACGCCTTAACTTCTACCGAACATTACAAAGTAGCTTAGGGAAAAGTAACAAGATCCTCATCTTAGGCCCAGGCATTGGAAAACATAATCTCGAGAGCTATCTGATCGTCAACTATCCCGAAGATGCTGAAAAAATCATCGGCTGCGAAACCCTCATCGGATCTAATCCAAAGGCAATTATTGAATATGCAAAGCGATTCCTTAACCTGATGGAACTAGCGCCGAGCTTTGGGAATTGAAATTTTCACTTGAGTACCGACGCCCACTGAACTCTCAACCTGCATTGTGCCCTTCCAGGTTTCAAGAACTCGATAGCTGAGTGCTAACCCAAGCCCCATCCCGCCGCCAATTCCCTTCGTCGTAAAAAAGGGGCGAAATAGATTTCTCAAGTGATCACTTGAAATCCCACAACCACTATCTTCAAAACTGATATTCCATATCTCATCAACTTCCTCTGACCGAATCCGAATGAAGTGATTCGAACTTCTCCCACTTTCAATCGCCGCCTCAATAGCGTGTATAGAATTCGAGAACAAACTGATAAAAATTTGCTGTAAGGGTTCTGAATCCGCTAAAACACTGATATCAAGCTTATTTCCTAGCTCATTAATGAAAGAAATCCCATTTCGTTGCAAAGCCTGGCTGACCAGAGAGTAAACTTCATCCACTACCTGACTTAGGTTTAATTGCTGGAGGCTATCTCCCACCTCACCCTTAGCCACATTCAACAACGAACGAATCAGTTTAGAGATCCGGTCCACTTGACCAATCAGAATATTCATGTCTTTTTTGATCTGCTGATCATCGGGGTGTCTGAGAGAAACGTACTCAGCCCTGCCACGGATCACGCCCAAAGGGGTTCCAATTTCATGCGCCAAACTGGAAGCCAAAAGTCCAACAGAAGCTAAGCGTTCTTGAATCAGCAACTGAGCATCACGATCTTTCAATTCGTTCTTTTGCTTTAAGCGAAACATCGTGTAACGAATGACTCGATCCAAGCAATAAGGGGTCACCTGGTCTCTTACGAGGCAATCTGCAGCTCCCAAACGAATCGCCTCAAGATCGACATCAAATTCCCCGTAACCATTCAAGAGCACAATCGGATACGGCAACTCAAGCTTGCGCGTTGTGATTTCTGAAAGGAGATCTAAACCTGATTTAATTCCCAGCTCGTGATTTAGAAAACAAATATCAAAGATAGAATACTGTAATAACTCTAATCCCCGATCATAAGAAGAGGCCCACGTAATCGAAAATTTGCGTGCATTAATCTCAGACAAAAGCGATTCAAAGGTAAGGTAATCATCACGATCATCATCAATCAAAAGCACTTTGATTTCAGGTTCACTCATTTGCTTTACGCTCCTAAAATGGAAATTTATTCCCGAACCTTAGTTACCATGCGGGTGCTGCTGTGGAAATAGAACTCGTAAATTCCATGAAAATCTTTTAGTTCCTTTAAAGATTCTTTAGTCTGACTAAATATACAAAAGCGCGGGCGTTTTCTGTTTTTTTTATGGGCTAAATAGGTTATTCGTTCGGCGAAAACTAATCGTCACCAACCACGAGGAACACCATGCAGCCAAATGAAATTGTAGGAAACATTGTAATCATTGACGACGAGCTCGAGATGCGACTTCTCCTAGAGGAGTTTTTTAAAAATCGCGGGTTCCGCACTCACACGTTTCCACTGGCGTCGGATGCAATCAAAGCGCTCGAGCCTGAAGGAGCCCTTGGGGTTTCCCAAGTGGAGGGGGACATTGACCTCCTCATTTCGGACATCAAGATGCCCCAAATGAGCGGTATCGAACTCACTGAGAAGCTAAAAGTCTTGCGCCCAGAAATTCCAGTCATCTTGGTGACTGGATTTGGAACGATTGAAACTGCAATTGAGGCAATGCAAAAAGGTGCATTTCATTATGTAACTAAACCCTTCAAGCTTACCGAGCTATCAGTAACGGTTGAAAAGGCACTCCAATTCAGAAAACTCCAACGCGACAACACCGCCCTCAGACAAGAAGTAAAGAAAAACTGGTCTCATGGGAGCGTAATTGGCAAGAGTCAAAACATGAAGGCTATCTTTGATCTCGTGAATCGGGTGGCCGGTGCCTCATCCAATGTCCTCATTACCGGTGAGAGCGGTACCGGAAAGGAAATGATTGCTCAAGCCATCCATCAAAGTGGCCCAAGAGCAAACAAACCCTTCGTTGCGATCAACTGTACTGCCATCCCCGAAAACCTTCTTGAGTCCGAACTCTTTGGGCATGCGAAGGGATCATTCACCGGAGCGATCCAAAGAAAACGCGGACTTTTTGAGGAAGCAAATGGTGGAACCATATTCTTAGATGAAATTGGTGACATGAATGTCCTTCTTCAATCAAAGCTCCTTCGCGTGATTCAAGAACGGAAGATTCGTGCCGTCGGCGAGAATACTCCCATTGATGTCAATGTTCGTATCATTGCAGCAACCCACAAAGACCTACGACTAGCCATGAAGGATGGTCGCTTCAGAGATGATTTATTTTATCGTTTAAGTGTGATCCCCATTCAGATTCCGCCCCTTCGTCATCGTAAAGAGGACATTCCCCTTTTAGCAGAGCACTTCTTAAAGAAATATTCGGCGACCAATAACTCAAAAGTGAAAGGCTTTACCAAGAGGGCCATCAACAAACTCATCAACCTAAAATGGGAAGGTAACGTTCGAGAACTCGAGAACGTAGTTGAACGAGCTGTCGTTTTATGCTCCGACACGCTGGTCGATGAAGGAGATTTACCGACGAGTGAGAACACGAGTCCAGAAAACTTCTTTGGAGATGCGACCAATGACTTCCCCACCCTTACGAAGCTTGAGGAGCGCTATATCAAGTTGATCCTAGAGAAGACTGCCGGACGAAAAGATAAAGCGTCCAATATTTTGGGCATTAACCGAAGGACACTCTATAGAAAAGAGCGAGAATACGGTCTCGTATCATCATTTGATACTGAGCCTCTTGGAGACGAAGAAGTTGAATTCCAAGATATGAGCCATTAAAACGAAAGGCCTGAACCTAAAGTGCTTAAACTTGCACTTGAGGTTCAGGCCTTCCTCTTCTGGGCGTCACACTGGAACTCATATTAACGCCCAAAACCTAAATCTTACCTCACGCCTGCTTTTTTACTCTCACACTGAGAATTCCGTTCTCGTATGAAACATCAATCTGATCTTCAGTTACACCCGGCAATTCAAAAGTGAAAATGTACTGTGATTCATTTCCTTCACTTTTAGTCGAAACACTTTCCTGGAATTTCATTTTATTGCGT
>CAIOKW010000249.1 GCA_903858975.1 Oligoflexia bacterium
CGCGATCCGAGTAATAGTGAAATTCATCGACGATAATATCTTGAAAAGGAGTCTCGGCCCCCAAGCGAAGCGCTAATTGAGATAAAATTTCGGCCGTGCAACAAATAATAGGTGCATCTGGATTTACGGTTGCGTCGCCCGTGATCATGCCGACGGAGTCGGGTCCAAATTCTTTACACAGCGCCAAGAACTTCTCATTGACTAAGGCCTTAATGGGGCAAGTATAAATCGAGCGACGGTTCTTTGCGAGTGAGTCGAAATGGAGAAAAGTCGCTACGAGTGACTTCCCTGAACCCGTGGGTGTATTGAGAATCAGATTCTTCCCCGCCTCCAACTCCAGAATCGCTTCTTCTTGCGCTTCATAAAGTGAGAGGCCTTGAGAGTAAACGTGGTCTAGGAAGAGATCTAAAGTTCCCGAGGGGGTTTCTTTGGTTTTTTGAAGGAGAATTTGCAAGGGCCATGTCATGACTCTATCCTACAGCCCAAACCCAAAAATGGTTCCATAATTATTAGCACCTGAGGCACTGCACATCCCATAGAGCGTACTGCCATCGTTCGAGAGTACGAGATTTCCGCGTGGATTACTGCCATCCGCCGAGCTAAAATCATGAAGCTTGGAAAAACTGCTCCCATCTGTAGAAATACTAAAGATCACGCCACTGTTCAGGGTACCCCCTGTCTGAGTGAGTCCGTAGAGCGTGCCTCCGTCTTTTGATAACACTAAACTTCCCAGTGCACTGCTTCCATTGGTGCCGTCAAAAGCATGCAGTGCTGTAAAGGTACCGCTCGTGGTGATTTTGAATAGGGTCCCGAATCCTAGATTCCCACCCGACTGAGTCATCCCAAAAAGGGATTGTCCATCTTTCGAAAAGATCAAACTTCCAAAGGGGAGGGCTCCATCTGAGACTTGGAGATCATACATTTTGGTAAATGCTCCATCAGTAGTAATTTTAAAAATGGTCCCATTACCAATTCCTCCAACACTCGCCATGCCATACAGGGTGGTCCCATCACTAGAAAGTACTAAAGCTCCCTCAAGACTCGTACCTTCTATCGGACTGAGTGAATAAACCCAGACCATGACCCCATTTGTCGTCATTTTAAAAATTGTACCTGAGGAATTGGCTCCTCCACCCATTCCATACAATACGCTTCCATCCAGTGAAAGCACTAAGCTACCGTAAGGATTTGCACCGTTAGTATTATCGAAATCATAGAGCTTGGTAAACACACCTGCGGTGGAAATCTTAAAAACGGTTCCAAGCATATTTGCGCCACCTCCCGAGGTCATTCCATAAAGTGTGGTTCCATCTGCAGATAACACCAAATCTCCCCTCGGATATCGACCTTCACTTAAAGCAAAATCATGAAGAAAGGTGGTGGTGTAATCCGAGGCATTCATTTTAAAAATCACGCCATAACTATTGCTTCCTCCATCATTGGTCATACCGTACAAGGTTTTTCCGTCCAGAGAAGGGATTAAGCTGCCACGCGGGTATGCTCCATCTTCATTCCTAAAGATCTGAAAGGCAGAAAACAGCGTGCCATCTACAGTCTGATAAAAACCAGAACCAACATTTCCAGAGCCACCCGAATATGTCATCCCATACACACGAGTTAAATCTTGGCTAAACACTAGACTTCCTTCGGGCAAAGTTCCTTCAGCGCTCGTGAAATCATGAAGGATGCTGAAACTTCCAGCCACGGTGGAAACTTTAAAAATATGCCCTAAATTGCTTGCGCCTCCCGTTTGGGACAAACCATATAAGGTTTTTTGGTCCTCGGATAAAATTAAACTTCCTGTGGCATTCCCGCCACTCACAGCATCAAATGAATAGAGCAAAGTAATCTGACGCGAAGTGAGAATAAACTTAAAAACTCCGCCCAGAGAATTCGCGCCTCCATTCGGAGTCATGCCGAATAAGGTCACTCCGTCATGAGCAAGTACTAAACTTCCAGAAGGGTTCGCTCCATGTACGGTATCAAATTGGAAGAGCGGCTGGAAAGCGTAGGGAGCCTGAGTCGAAATCTGAAAAATGATCCCTACTCCGTTTGCGCCCCCGCCGGCACTCGTCATTCCATAAAGTATCGTTCCATCTGCTGATAGCACAAGACTGCCCACCGGGGCACTACCAATAACCCCGTCAAACTCATAGATTTTCTTGAAATCTACACCATCAATGGTCATACTAAAAATGATGCCCGCATTACTTCCGCCTCCATCTAGGGTCATCCCATAAAGGAGACTCCCATCCTGCGAAAGAATCAGATTTCCATTTGGGTATGCGCCATCTGGAGAATTAAAATCATGGAGAGTTGTAAACCCGCCACCATCAGTAATTTTAAAGATCGTTCCTAAACCATTCACTCCTCCCTGGCTCGTCATCCCAAAGTAGGTTTGATTGTCAGCCGAAGCGAGAAGACTACCATAGGGATAAGCCCCATCGGTTCCTTTAAAGTCGTGCATTTTGTGAGTGGAGTTGCCCTCTAAATCAGTTTTAAAAATAACGCCATAGCCGCCAGAACCGCCGACTGCGGTCATACCCCAAACTGTTCCCCCATCCTTCGAAATCGTCAGATCACCCTGAGGACTTGCTCCGTAGGGGAAAGGATAAAAACTGTGCAGGGTTTGAAACCCGTGAATGGCCGCTCCCGATCCATCTGATCCCGAGCCACTTGCAGACGAACCTTCAGTACTAAAACCACCTCGAATGCGTCCGCAACCCAATGCAAACGTAGCCATCACCAAAACCAACGCCAGATGATTGAAAACGGAATATCTTCCTAACCTCACAATTTAATTATACTCGTTAAAAATAACGATAAAAGTGTGTCAAAAATGACTTATTACACAAAACCTGTGTACATAAGTGGCTTGCCATGGTAAAACACGCCATCATGAAACCAAACCGACTCAATTTAATGAAAATCATTGCGACCCCATTTTTAGCTTTAGCGCTCCTCTTCGGTGCCGGTCACAACGCTTTGGCAGAAAGTTTTCTCTACCAATGCAATCTTGGAGATGAATCTGAATTAAGCATTGAAGTCGTTTTCCCGAAACACGGTCATGACGAGATTTCAATCGGCACACACTTGAATAACATGAAAAAGTGGAATCTGAACGAATCGACTTTGACGGAAATCAATCAAGAGACATTCTACTGTTATGAATCAAAGAGCTCAAAATTGTTCCCGAGCCAGACCGAACAATTCTGTCTCTCCCATGATTTCTTAAATGGGTTACCCGCAGGGATTCTACACTATTCAAAATCAGAGCGAAATGGTGTGTCACTTGAAGAAACGGCACGCACTCACTATCGCTGTAAGAATCTAAACCCTCGTCAATAGAAAATCCCTCGAATCACCGAGAGTGACTCGAGGGCACGAGACTCAATATGGAATACTCATATTTGATTTAGTGTTGTTTGGTTTCTTCCTTTTTATGGCTCAGAAGCTTTTCCCAAATGCCAGTTTTCCCTTCAGCGATCTTAATGGTTTCTGCCCGAGATGCCTTCGTTTTCGGTACTGCAACCCTGAGAACGCCATTGTCAAATTGAGCTTCTACCTGGTCTGACTTCACATCTTCAGCGAGCTCAATTGCTCTTTGAAATGATCCATAATTAGATTCAGAGCGGTATTGATTTTGCTTTTTTTGCTCCCACTCCTCTTTTCGCTCTCCTGAAACGATCAGCGTGTGACCGCGCAACTCAATCTTCAAGTCCTCTTTTTTTACTCCGGGCACATCAAAACTGAGGAGGTAATGGGAATCAGTCTCACTGAAAGTACAAGCCGGAGCAAAGTTAAGTTCCGCTGTCGGAATGAGATCAATGTTTGGAGCAATATCTAAATCACTCATGCCTACATCATTCATCATGCGATCAAAAATGCGATCCATTTGTCTTTGCATTTTAGCTACACTGCGAAATGGATTTAAGTTATTCAGGCTGCGATCAAAAATACTTGGTAAATAAGCCATAAAGGTCTCCTTTAAGTTCAGTTAGTTATTGATTCATACGAAAAATGAGAGGTGGGCTACTCTCGTAACCCACCTCACTCATTTCCACTCATTCCGTACGTTGGTTTTTCTCCAATACGGCTGATAAGCTGGTACGTCGCATGGAGCCTTCTTGAACACTCGGGCACATTAAGCTGCTTACAGCATTCCATGACCAAGTCCTTAATTTGCATTCCATACTTAGCCTCCACATTGATAAAATGAAGGGGCCACCACTCAACTCAGTTTTTTACACTGAGTCTCACTCAGAGATCCTCATGTGAACCCGTTTCCGACCCCACACTTAACCGATCTCAACTGCCCTACTGAACCGTAACTTCGGGTTCATCGCTCGTTAGACGACTTATTTGAAGTCCCTTGTTCAAACCAATAGCTTTTTGAACAATGATTCAGCAGTTCCGTGCTTTCAGTTCCGCTCCTTCTTAACATGTCGATCCCTGTTCGATGAATGATAAGCCAATTGCGCATATCCGGTGCTTCACTGGCCTTTTTAGTCTTCGCTTTGCTTGAGCAAGCTCAACATCATTCAACTCACTTCAACGGGACTCACCTTTCGGCTACGACCTATTAAGTCACTCGCATACCCGAAACGACTTTGCTTCAAACTAGTTTCCTAGGATAAAGTCGGGCAGCTTATACAGTCGGCCTTCATGCATAATGTTGCCATCATTCACGTCGACCATCGTTACAGCAACAACCGGATGATTTTGCTGGTGAGACTTACACTCACAGGAACTTGAACCTAGCTTCGCTACATTCAAGCAATACCCACATTATTGCATTTAAGATGCCAAAGCCTATTCTAGGTTTTAAAAGATCTAGAGAGTGGATCTAGAAAACGCTGTGCCGATTTACCCCAGTCGCGCGGGACTCTGTCCAATCAATTTGCACCGCCCAAAATAGCGTTAATCATAAAGATACAGTAATGACCGCTGCCTTGCTCCCAAGGACCATTTCCAGGTTCCGTATAAATTGCATTCCCATCTTGAACCGGAACGCTGGGTGCAACGGTAGGGCAAAGTTTTAGAATTTTTTGTGCTGAAGACTCATTCGGTCCATAGACTAGGTATTCATAAAAGGGAACCTCGGGTACTCGCTGATGAATGATCTGCGCAATTTTCTGATAGACATCATGATTCCGAATCTTTGCGCCCATCGCTTCCATCTTTTGATAGGTGTAGAGCATCTCCGCGGTCAAAATCATCTCATAGTGGGTGGGCTCGAGTTTTGCCTCAAGCGGCGCATACGCTGCCTCAATCAGGAACTTATAGTCATTCATCTTTTTTTCGTCCCGTGGAATACGCAGCCAATCAAAGACCTGGGTAGCAAAGGTCCAGTACGTTGCGCGTGTGGCACAGGCATCCCAGTTTTCTTCACTCTTCGGGCAGAGCTTATAATCGTTGTTTTGAATGAAGTGCATGTACTTCTTTGCTGCATCGCCATCGTTTGTCGCAACGAGGTAGGCCCAGACGCCGCGATCCATGTCTCGGCTAAAGGTTGGTCCTTTCTCATTGGGATTTGGATTTTTTCTAAAGCCAGGAGACCGCCACCACCTCCCGGTTTCGTCTTGAGCATCTTTGACGGGAGCGCA